>CALAJK010000085.1 GCA_937922795.1 uncultured Anaerolineae bacterium | reverse complement strand
GGTTCTCACTGTGGAAATCCGGCCGTACCCGTTTGTCAGCCCACTGGCTGCGGGCCAGTTTGGGGGGAAAAACGGGCAATCCGCGAGGCGCACAGACTGTCGCTGCCGATAATTCCCCGGATGACCTCGGCAAACGTCGTTCTCGTGCGCTGGTCACCCATCAGCGTGTCAAAAGTCGCTAAATACACCTGAGTATGCTTCACTGCGCAGTGCCATGGCTCACCCTCCTCTTGCCTGTCTCCCTCATAACTTGTCAACCCTTTATGTCCGGGTCTCAAATTCAAAAACTTGACAGCGCCGCCAAAGTTCACTATAGTGTATCGCAGTGCGTTCAAACAAAGGTGTTCTCGCTGTGGACATCGCTTTCGCTCAACCCTGTTGTATGTGTTGTCTGGGCTTCTTCCCCGGCCAGGGTTGGCGTCGCTAGAACCTTTGTTTCTGGTCGATAACTACACGCCCTGGCCGACGCCGGGGCGTTTGCTTTCTGCCTCCCCATTCGGGTAGATAACACGCCCCGGCGATCAAGACGCCGGGGCGTTGTCGTTATATCCACTGATGGGGATCGATCGTTCGAGGAGGCAGCGTCATGGAACCCTGTTGTTGTTGCGCTCACAGCATCTGAAGTCCGACGTCTATCCGTGTTTGGTACTGTGTGTGATCGAAAATCAAAAGAAGCTGAAACAGGAGTGGTAACTCATGAAACTGCGTCTGATCGCCCTAGCGCTCGTCGCCTTGAGCGTCTTCGCTCTCCCGACCGTGTTCGCCCAGGAATCGCCCGCCGAGGTGCTAGTCACCGCCGACTGGCTTGAGGCCAACCTCGACAATCCGCAGGTGCGCATCATAGAAGTCAGCGTCATCCCCGGCGTCTATGAGCGCGGCCACATCCCCGGAGCCGTCAACTTCGTCTGGCATACCGACTTCGTGGACACCGTATACCGCGATATCGTCTCGCAAGAGCGCTTCCAGACGCTCGCTCGCGCCGCTGGCATCAACGACGATACCACCGTCATCCTGTATGGCGACAACAACAACTGGTTTGCGGCGTGGGGCGCATGGATCTTCAGGCTGTACGGCTTTGACGATGTGCGCCTGCTGGATGGCGGCCGCGTCAAATGGGAGGCGGACGGACGCCCCCTGTCAACCCAGGTGGTGAACTACGAGCTGGGGAACGTCGTCGTCCGCCCGGCCAACGATGCGCTGCGGGCGCTGAAGTCGGAGGTGCTGCGCATCGTCGAGGGCGAAGCGCCGGGGACGCTGGTGGACATTCGCAGTCCAGCCGAGTTCAACGGGGAAATTTTCGCGCCGGAGGGCGTGCAGGAGCTGTCCGTGCGCGCAGGCCACATCCCCGGCGCGATCAACGTACCGTGGGGCAAGAATGTGCGGGAAGATGGCACATTCAAGTCGGTGGAGGAGCTGCGCGAACTCTACGCCAGCCTGGGCATTGACGGCAGCCAGCCGATCGTCACCTACTGCCGCATCGGCGAGCGCGCCGCGCTGACCTGGTTCGTGCTGCACGAACTGCTGGGCTACGAGGCGGCGCTCTACGACGGCTCGTGGACGGAGTGGGGCAACTCGGTCGGCGTACCGATCGAGAACCCCGCCGGCACGGTGTGGGGCGGACGATAATCCATGTCGGAGACGACAGTTGGGGGCGGCTCCGTCGCGGGGGCCGCCCCCATCGCACGCGCGACCGCCGGCCAGGCGGCGCGCTTCATCGGCCTGCTCGTCCTGGTCGGGCTGATCGCGGCGGCGTATGCCCTGCATGACGCGCCCGGCCAGGGCGCCAGGGCGTCGCTGTCGCTGTTGATCGGGGCCGCGCTGGGGGTCGTCTTCCAGCGGGGGCGCTTCTGCTTCTTCTGCATCGCGCGTGATTTCATCGAACACCACAACAGCAGCGGCTTATACGCGGTCTTGGCGGCGCTGGCCGTGGGCGGGGTCGGCTATGCCATTGTCTTCGGCGCCTTCCTGCCGAACGCTTTCACCGGCAGGCTGCCGCCGGAGGCGCACATCGGCCCGGTGAGCTGGGTGCTGGCGGCGGCAGGCGTCGCTTTTGGCATCGGCATGGCGCTCTCCGGAGCCTGCATCAGCGGGCATCTGTACCGGCTGGGGGAAGGCTACACGCGCGCGCCGTTCGCGCTCCTCGGTTCGCTGGTCGGTTTTGGGCTGGGCTTCTTCACTTGGCAGGGCGTCTATGTCGCGGCGATCGCCCGCGCCCCCATCGTCTGGCTGCCCGCCTGGCTGGGGTACGGCGGCGCGCTGGCAGCGCACCTCGCCGTCCTCACCGCGCTGGCGCTGCTGCTGCTGCGCCGCCTGCCGCCGACGCCGGCGCGCGAGCCGGAGACGCTCACGCTGCGCCGCATCGGCGACAAGCTCATCAACCAGCGGTGGAATCCGCTGGTGACGGGCGGCCTGGTGGGCGTCATCGGCACGATCGCCTATCTGCGCGTCGAGCCGCTGGGCGTCACGTCGCAGTTGAGCAGTCTGACGCGCACCGTCCTGGATCAGATGGGCTGGCTTGCCGGCCGTCTGAACGGGCTGGACTCCTTCGCCGGCTGCGCCGCGCAGGTCACCCAGACCATCACCGAAAACGGCTGGCTGATCGGCGGCATGGCGGCGGGCTCATTCGGGGTTGTGCTGCTGGCGAACCGGTTCCAACTCTCGCGCCTGACGGTCAGCGGCGCGCTCACCGCGCTGCTGGGCGGCGTCTTCATGGGTTGGGGGGCGATGCTGGCGCTGGGCTGCACCGTCGGCACGCTGCTTTCCGGCATCTCCGCCTTTGCGCTCTCCGGCTGGGTGTTTGCCGCCGCCGTCTTCGCCGGCGTCTGGTTGGGGCTCAAACTGCGGCTGGCACGCTGACGCCCGATCGGGCGCGCCTCAGACCAGCCGCTTGCGCGCCGCGGGCGGCGGTGCTACTGTAAATGCGTCGGCGGGCCGACCGCTCGAAAGATGGCGACCTCAGCTTGCCCAGAGATAAACGTTGGCAGAATTTTTGTTGAGCATGTGGAGGAGATCATGATGCACTCTATTCAGCGAATAGCGCTGTTGCTGTTCATCCTCGCGCTCCTGGCCGCGCCAGCAGCAGCCCAAGATGGGACGACCATCACCTGGTCGATCGAAGGCATCAACGATGTCGTGTCGCTCGACCCGGCCAAGGCCAGCGACGCCCAGGGGTTCACCGTGATCGGCCTGCTGCACGCCGGGCTGGTGCGGCTGAACGCCGACCTGCTGGTCGAGCCGGATCTGGCGGAGAGCTGGTCGATCTCCGACGACGGCCTGACCTACACCTTCACGCTGCGCGAGGGCGCGGCTTTTTCAGACGGGTCGCCGGTGACGGCGGAGGACGTGGTCTGGTCGCTCAACCACGCGCTGGACCCCAACACCGGCGGCTGGACGGGGCCGTACCTGCTGTCCAATATCGCCGGCTCGGATGAGGTCGTCAGCGGCGAGGCGGACACGCTGTCCGGCGTGCAGGCGGTGGATGCGCGCACGGTGACGATCACCATTAAGCAGCCGTCGGCTTACTTCCTCAGCCAGCTCACCTTTGGGCCGGCCAAAGTGGTATCGAAGGCCGCCGCCGAAGCCAGCGCCGACAACCTGGATCAGGCGTCGGTGACCAGCGGGGCGTTCGCCGTCCAGGAATGGAACCGCGGCCAGGGGCTGGTGCTGGTCCCCAACGCCAACTACTGGCAGCCGGCGGCGCAGGTATCCCGGCTGAACATCGTGTTCAACCAGGACAGCGAGACGGCTTACCAGCGCTTCCGCACCGGCGAGCTGGACATCATGGGCGGGGCGCAGAACCCGATCCCGGCGGCGCGCGTGCCGGAGGTGAAGGACAGCCCGGACTTCCGCACCACCAACGCGTTCAACCTGCGCTACGTGGCTTTCAACAACCAGCTCGCGCCGTTCGATGATGTGCGCGTGCGGCAGGCGTTCGCCCATGCGGTGGACAAGGTGACGCTGGCTGACGTGGTGCTGGGGGGCACGGTCACGGCGGCGGATCGCATCCTGCCGCCGGGGATGCCCGGTTCCGAGCTGCCGATCGAGCCGCTGGCGTTCGACCCCGACCGGGGCAAGGCGCTGCTGGCCGAAGCCGGCATTGACCCCGCCGCGTTCACCCTGACGCTGACCTACGGCGTGGAGGGCGACAACGAGCGCGTGGTGACCGTGCTGCAGTCCATGTGGCAGGAGAACCTGGGCATCACCGTGACGCTGGAGCCGCTGGAGCTGTCCACTTTCAGCGCCCGGCTGAACGACACCTACCAAGACCCGGCCAACGGCCTGCAAGCCTACTACAGCGTATGGGGGACTATCTACCCCGACCCGCAGTACTTCCTGTCGCAGGTGCTGCGGACAGGCGTAGGCAATAACAACCCGCACTTCTCGAACGCTGAGTTCGATGCGCTGGTGGACGAGGCCGACGTGATCATCGGCGATTTCGCCCGCCGCGCCCAACTCTACAACCAGGCCGAGCAGATCGCGGTCAACGAAGTCGGCTGGCTGCCACTGTTCAACGGCCAGGTGAACGTCCTGGTGCGCGAGTGCGTGCAGGGCGTGGCGGTCACCGGGCTGTTCTCGGCTTACGTCATCCCCGATTACTCGGCGCTGCGCGGCTGCCAGTAATCGCCGGCGGTCCGGTTCGGGCGGGGGCGGGCTGCCGCCCCTGCCCGTTTGCTGATCCGCGCCCATGCTGCGACTCGTCCTCCGGCGGCTGGCCAGCCTGCCGTTCGTAATCGTCAGCGTCACTTTCGTGACGTTCATCGTCGGCTACCTAGCCCCCGGCGATCCGATCCTGGCGCTGATGGGCAACCAGCGCGACCCGGCCCTGTACGAGCGCCTGCGCGACATCTACGGCCTGAACCGGCCGTGGCACGAACAGTATCTGAGCTACCTGGGCGGCCTGCTGCGGGGCGATTTCGGCCTGTCCTACCGGTTCGCCCAGCGCCCGGTGCTGGATCTGATCCGGGATGGCATCGGCGTATCGTTCGCGCTGGGGCTGGCGGCGCTGACGCTGAGCGTGGCGGTCGGCGTGCCGGCGGGCATCTTCGCCGCCCTGCGCCAGAACTCCGCCGCCGAGCGCGGCCTGATGGCGCTGATGCTGGGGCTGTTCGCCATCCCCAGCTTCGTCCTCATCCCCATCCTGCAATGGGCCAATTACCAGGTGTACCGCGCCGTCGGGTCAGCGCTGCCGGCGGCCGGCTGGGGGCGGCCGGAACACTGGGTGATGCCGGTGCTGGTGCTGTCGGCGGCCAGCCTGGGCTACATCGCCCGACTGACGCGGGCCAACGTGCTGGAGGTGATGCGCCAGGACTACGTGCGCACTGCCCGCGCCAAAGGGCTGCGCGAAACCCGCGTGCGCGCAGCCCACATCCTGCGCAACGCCGCCCTGCCGATCGTCACCGTCATCGGGCCGTCGGTGGCCTTTCTGGTGACCGGCGCGTTCGTCGTCGAGACGCTGTTCGCCATCCCCGGCGTCGGCTTCCTCTCGATACAGGCCGTCGGCCAGCGCGATTACCCGGTCATCCAGGGCACGACCGTGCTGCTGGCGCTGGCGGTGGTGGCCATGAACCTGGTCACCGATCTGCTGTACATGGCGCTCGATCCGCGCATCCGGGTAGATGTCTGAGCGGCGGGGGGGCGGCTTCTGGGGGCGGCTGGCATCAAACCGGCTGGCGCTGGCCGGGCTGATCGTGCTGGTTGGGCTAGCGCTGGCGGCGACATTTGGGCCAGGGCTGTACGGCCAGAGCGCCGTCCGCCTGGACTACGCCGCCATCAACAGCCCGCCGACGGCGGCGCACCCCCTGGGAACTGACAGCCTGGGGCGCGATACGCTGGCGCGGCTGCTGCTGGGGCTGCGCGTGTCGCTGCTGGTCGCCCTGTACGTCGAGGCGCTGAACATCCTGCTGGGCGTGCCGCTGGGGCTGCTGGCCGGCTACTGGGGCGGCGCGGCTGATTTTTTGGTCAGCCGGCTGGCGGATATCTTGTTCGCCTTCCCCGGCCTGCTGCTGGCCATCCTGGTGGCGGCCATCTTCGGCCCAGCCGTGACCGAGCGCTTCGGCGGCATCGGCCGGCTGCTGCTGGTGGCCGGGGCGCTCAGCCTGGTGTCGTGGCCGCTGATGGCGCGGCTGGTGCGCAGCCAGACGCTGGTCATCCGCGAGCAGGAGTACGTGCTGGCGGCGCGGGCGGCCGGCGCGGGCGGCGGCCACATCCTGCGGCAGCACCTGCTGCCGCAGATCGCCGGGCTGGTCATCACCAGCAGCACGCTGAACGTGGCTGGCGTGGTGGTCAACGAGGCGGTGCTCAGCCTGCTGGGGCTGGGCATTCAGCCGCCCGACCCCAGCATTGGCAAGATGATCACCGACGCCATCCCCTACCTGGAACGCAACGCGCTGCAAGTGTTCCTGCCCAGCGCTGCCCTGCTGCTGATCGTGCTGGCGGTATCGTTCCTGGGCGACGGCCTGCGCGACGCCTTCGACCCGCAGACGCGGCGCTGACGGCCGTCAGCGCTCCAGCAGCCGCGCCGCGATCAGCGCCAGGTCGCCCAGCGTGCTCAAGCCGCCCAATCCCCCGGCCAGCAGCAGGATCAGCCCGGCCGCCAGCCCGGCCGCGTCGTCGGCGCGCAGCAGCAGGACGACGCCGGCCAGTGCCGCTCCCCAGAACACCAGCGCCGGCAGGCCGGCCACGAACACGTACTGGCCGCGCGTCAGGTCATCAGGGATGTCCACGTGCGACCATGTCCAGGTGACCGCCCGCCGGCCGATCAGGCGCAGCGCCAGTACGTGCAGCAGTTCGTGGGGCGGCCCGTACAGGCGGGTCAGGAAGTCCATCCAGCGCGCCTAGGCCGGCTTGGGGTAGCCCAGCGCCTCGATGGCCGCCGCCGCCTCGACATCCTTGTGGGTGATCTTGTGCCCGGCCGAGTGGGTGGTGAAGCGCACGGTGACGGTCTTCCAGCCGATGTGCAGGTCGGGGTGATGGTTCAGCCCTTCGGCGATTGTGCCCACGGCGCAGGCGAAAGCCAGCCCGCTCAGATACTTGTCCAGCTTGTAGGTCTTGGTCAGCGTGTCGCCGTCGCGCGTCCAGCCCGGCAGCCCGGCCAGGCGTTCGGCGATCTCGGCGTCGGTCAGCGGGGTCGGGTTCGGGGTCATCGGTCGCTCGTCCTCGTCAATTGAACCAGTACACAGTCTTTCCAGTGCGATTATAGCGGCAGCGGCCGTCATTCGGCCTGAGGGTTCGATGATAATTCGCTCCGGCGATTGAATCCGCCGCCGGAATCCGGTACAGTGAAACCTACTTTGACGATCAACATCTTTGAGAGAGGAAGCAGCAGACTATGGCACAGGCAGCCGCCGAACGCATCACCGGCGCGGAGAACGTCGTCTGGGATCTGTCCATCTTCTACACGGACGTGGATGACCCGCGCATCCAGCAGGACATGGAGGCCCTGACCGCCGATGTGGACGCTTTCGCCGCCCGGTATCGCGGGCGCGTGGCGGCGCTGAGCGCAGCGGAGGTGGCCGCTGCCCTGCAAGACCTGGAGCGGCTGCACGACCGCGCCGGCCGGCTCAGCACGTTCGCCGGCCTGCTCTACAGCACCGACACCAACGACGCCCGGTACGGCGCGCTGCTGCAAAAAGTCACCGAATACGAGTCCGAACTCCGGCAGAAGCTGCTGTTCTTCGAACTGGAGTGGAACCAGGCTGACGACGCCCACGCCGCCCAGGTGCTGGCCGACCCCGCGCTCGGCAAGTACCGCCACTACTTGGAGGCCGAGCGGCGCTTCAAGCCGTACCAGTTGAGCGAGATCGAGGAGCAGCTCCTGGTGGAGAAATCGGTCACCGGGCGCAGCGCCTGGACGCGCTTCTTCACCCAGCTCACCAGCGCGCTGCGGGTGGACTACGACGGCCAGCAGCTCACGCTCACCCAGGCGCTGACCAAGCTGCACGACCCCGACCGCGAGGTGCGGCGCAAGGCCAGCGCCGCCATCACCGCCGCGCTGCGCAGCCGGACGATGGAGCTGACCTATATCTTCAACGTGCTGGCGGCCGACAAGGCGTCCGAGGACAAGCGGCGCGGCTACCCGACCTGGATTTCCGCGCGCAATCTGTCCAACAAGACGCCCGACGCGGTGGTCGAGGCGCTCATCCAGGCGGTCACCGCCAACTATGACATCGTCGCCCGCCACTACCGCCTCAAGCGCGTCCTGCTGGGGTACGACGAACTGACCGAATACGACCGCTACGCCCCGCTGCCGGTCAAAGAGAGCGACACGCTCTACCGCTGGGAGACGGCGCAGGATATCGTCCTGAAGGCCTTCAGCGCCTTCAGTCCGCGCTTCGCGGAAGTCGCCGGCCGCTTCTTCGACGAACGCTGGATCCACGCGCCGGTGACGCCCGGCAAACGCGGCGGCGCCTTCTGCAGCGGCGCTGTGCCGTCGGCGCATCCGTATGTGCTGGTCAATTACGACGGCACGGCCCGCGACGTGATGACGCTGGCGCATGAGCTGGGTCACGGCATCCACTTCTACCTGGCCACCGAAGCGCAGGGGCTGTTCGGCATGTACACGCCGCTGACCACCGCCGAGATGGCCTCGACCTTCGGCGAGATGCTGGTGTTCACCGACCTGATGGCCAAGGAGCCGGACGCTGAGGCGCGGCTGGCCATGCTGGCGCACAAGCTCGAGGACAGCTTCGCCACCATCTTCCGCCAGGTGGCCATGAACCGGTTCGAGGATGGGCTGCACACCGCCCGCCGGACGCAGGGCGAGCTGTCGACCGACCGCATCAATGCGCTGTGGATGGACACCCAGCGGGCGATGTTCGGCGACAGCGTGAAGCTGGGCGACGACTACAGCCTGTGGTGGAGCTACATCCCGCATTTCCTGCACACGCCGGGCTATGTCTATGCTTACGCCTTCGGCGAACTGCTGGTGCTGGCGCTGTTCAACCTGTACCGTGAGCGCGGCGCGGCCTTCGTCCCGCAGTTCATTGACGTGCTGGCGGCGGGCGACTCCGACTGGCCGGAGCGCATCCTGGCGCGGGTCGGCGTGGATTTGACCGATCTGAACTTCTGGAACCAGGGGCTGAACGCCCTGCGGGAGCTGGTGGAACAGGAGGAGGGGCTCGCCCGGCAGGTGTACCCGGACAAGTTCGCCTGAGGGCGGGCGCTGAGCCGGCGGCGCGCCCTACCGACTGCTGCCTTGACCCGCGCCCGGCCTCAGGCTGCGGGCCAGCAGGTCGGCGATGTGCACCACCCGGCGCGTATGGCCGCTCCGGCTGAGGCCGCCGTTCATCTGCGTCAGGCAGCTCGCGTCGCCGGTGACGATCACGTCGGCGTCGCTGGCGGCCAAGTTGGCGACTTTGTCGCGCAGCATCGCCGCGCTGATCTCCGGCATTTTGACGGCGAACAGGCCGCCGAAGCCGCAGCAGGCATCGCTGCCGGCCAGCTCGCACAGCGTCACGCCGGGGATGCTGCCGACCAGCGTCCGCGCCTGGTCGTGCAGCCCCATCAGGCGCAGGCCGTGGCAGGCGTCATGGAACGCCACCCGCGTCGGCGGCAGCGCCGCGCCCCGCGCCCCCAGGTCAGTCACTCCCAGGCCGTCCACCAGGTATTCGGTGAATTCCCAGGTGATGCTGGCCGCCCAGGCCGCCTGAGCATACCATTCCGGGTCGTCCTCGAACAGCGTGGGGTAATAGTGGCGCACCATCGAGGCGCAGCTCCCTGACGGCGCGACGATCACCTCGGCGTCGGCGAAGGCCGTCAGGAACTGGCGAGCGACGGTGCGGGCGTCATCCCAGAAGCCGGAGTTGAAGGCTGGCTGGCCGCAGCAGGTCTGCGCCATCGGGAAGCGCACCTCGACGCCCAACCGCTCCAGGACTTCGACTACGGCCACGCCGGTCTGCGGGTAGATCATGTCCACGATGCAGGTGACGAACAGCGAGACCGGCTTGTAACGCGGTGATGGGCGCAGGGCTTCAGACATGGATCTCATCCTCTGGCGTAGGGCGCCGGCGCGCCGCCGGGTCGGTTGCCTTCTGTTCCAGGACTGGGTAGCATAGACGGCGAATGCAAACGATTATGATGCGTACAGATTGCGCCATCCGGCGGGCGGCGCTGGGCAATCTGGCTGCGATTGTAACGCATCGCCGCCGGATGTACGAGAATGTGAGCTGCAGGGCTGCGGTTTGCGTCCGCTGCTGGCACAAGCGGCGGGCGAGGAGGCAGACCGGTGAACGCCGAGACGATCTCGATTGATGTGGCGTCGCGCTTCGGCGTCCGCGCGCGGCAGACGCTGCTGGCGCACCCCGCCCCTGTCGACCGGCTGCTGGTGATGCTGCCGGGCAAGGGCTACACGTGCGACTTCCCGCTGTTTTACTTCCTGCGGCGGGCGGCTTTCGCCCTGGGCTTCGATGTGCTGAGCATGCAGTACGGCTTTCAGGTGACCGGCGGCGACCTCGACCTGGAGAACGTGAGCTATCTGCTGGACGACGCGCGGGCGGCGCTGGAACCGACGCTGGAGCGCGGCTACCGCCAGGTGTGCATCGCCGGCAAGTCGCTGGGCACGCCGCTGGCCGGCGAGCTGGCGCGCACGCTGACGCTCGACCGGGTGTCGCTGCTGCTGCTGACGCCCATCGGCGGCGCGCTGCACGGCCTGGGCGACCTGCCGGCGCTGGCGCTCATCGGCACGGCCGACGCGCTGTACTCCGCCGAACTGGTGGCCGCCTTCGACGGCCATCCCACCATCGCCTGGAAGGTGTACGACGGGCTGAATCACTCGCTGGAAGTCCCCGGCGACTGGCGGGCGTCGCTGGCGGCGCTGGCCGACATCATCCAGACCTGCGAGCAGTTTTTGCAGCAGCAGCACCCTTAGGGGTCATGCCAGCCGTGTGATGACGGCCGAGGGCGGGCTGGTACATCGGCCCGCCCCTACGCCTCCTCGCTCCCTTCCCTGCGCGGCGGCGGGGAAAGGACTGAGCCTCAGCCCTGCGGCGCGATGCGGTAGATGCCGATCAGGTTGCTGTAGTAGATGCTGCCGTCCGGCGCCTGGGCCACTTCGATGAAGCAGTTGGGCTGCGGGTCGGTGACCACCTCCTGCGGCTCGCCAACCAGTGCCGTCCGGTCTTCATTCAGCGACACGCGCTGCATCTTGCCAGTCTTGAAGGCGCAGAAGAACAGATCGCCGCGCCACTGTGGGAAAGCGTCACCGTCGTAGATCATGATGCCGGTCGGGGCGATGGTCGGGGCATAGCTGATCAGGAACGGGTCCGCGCCCACCCGGCGGTTGGGGTTGGTGCAGTAAGTATCGTTGTTCGAGCCGTCCAGCGGCACTAGGCCCCAACCGAAGTTCTGGCCGGCCTCGACGCGCAGCAGCGCGTCGTCGCAGTCCGGGCCGTTGACGGTGGCGAAGATCGCGCCGCTGATCGGATCAAACGTGAACGCGAACACGTTGCGCAGACCGATAGCGAAGGCTGAGACATCGCGGAACGGGTTGCCCGGCGCCGGCTGGAGCGCGTCGTTCACGATGGCGAAGCGGTGGATTTTGCCCTCTAGGCGAGGCGGCTCCTGGGCGCGCACGTTCCAGTGCTGCAGGTCGCCGATGGACAGGTACAGGTATCCGTCCGGGCCGAAGCGCAGCCGGCCGCCGTTGTGGGCAAACATGTCGTTTTCGACGGGGAAGCGCAGCAGTTCCTGGCGCTCGACGCCCACGCCGTCCCGTTCGGTATAGCGCGCCAGCACGTTGGAATACGGTTTCTGCTCGCCGTATTCGCTGTAGTAGATGTAGAAGTAGCCGTTCTCTTCGAAGTTCGGGTCGAGGGCGATGCTCTGCAGGCCGTCCTCGTTCTGCTGACGCACCTTCACCTCGACCACTGGTTCCTTTTGCAGCACGCCGTCGGCGCTGACGACGTGCACGATCCCAGACTTTTCGGTGAAGAACATACGCCCATCCGGAGCCCAAACGATGGACGTGACGAAGGGAATCGGATACAGAGATTCAACTTGATAGCCCGGCGCTGCCTCCTGCGCCCCAGCCGGCATGACTGTCAACCCGACGAGGCACAGCATCAGCACGAATACGAATATGACAGACTTCACAGTGACCTTCCTTAGAAGACTATGCCATTGGACAGAAAACGATGATAGCATCAAATTGTGCATCAAATTGTGATAGAGAGGTACAGACGCTGCTCTATCTTCGAAACCTAATTGTAACGAATCAAAGCGGCAGATCCTGTAAAAAATCTATACGTGTCTCAGAGAGGAATTCAGGGGGAAGGCATCGGATGAACAGGATCAGCGACCATTTCCTGTTGTTCGCTCCCGTTCTACGCTACAATGAAGCCGGAGTCGATAGGCTGTCAATGGTGCGCTGTCAAGGTATCGCCGGAAATGATGCAGGGCTTCGCCAAGCAGCACCTGTCAAACGCAAAGGTTGAACGATGATCGATGCAGGCAGCCCGCGCGCGCAGCGTCTGCGCGATGCTGGGCACAAGCTCACCCATGCGCGGCTGACCGTGCTGCGAGTGCTGGAGGAGAGCGGCGGTCATATCACCTCGGCTGAAGTGCTGGAGCGCGTCAGCCGCCTAGACGCCACCATCGGCCGGGCCAGCGTGTTCCGGGCGCTCGACCTGTTCACCAGTCTATCCCTCATTCGCCCGACCTATATTGACACCAGCCAGACGCCGACTTACGTACTGATGCCAGATGGTCATCACCACCATATCATCTGCACCCAATGCGGCCAGGTGATCGAGTTTGAACAGTGTGGGCTGAACGAGCTGGCTGAAGAGCTGGCGCGCAAGCTTGGGTTTCAACTGACCGGCCATCTAGTCGAGTTCTACGGCGTGTGCGCCGCCTGCCGCCGCAAGTGAAGGCGGGCCAGCACGGGCGACCATCGGACATCGTGCTCCCCGCCGGCGCGGGCGCAGCGCGGCGCGAACTTGCGCCGCAGTCGCGAACCGGCATGAGCGCATCTGTACAGGCTGATTGACCAGGAGGCTGCTATGTCCCGATCTGTCATCCACACCGACGGCGCGCCGGCGGCGGTCGGTCCGTATTCGCAGGCCATCGTCGCCGGCGGCTTCGTCTTCACCGCCGGCCAGCTTGGGTTGGTTCCAGGCACGAAAACGCTGGTCGAGGGCGGCATCCGCGAACAGACCCGGCAGGCGCTGGCGAACGTGCGGGCGGTGCTGGAGGCCGCCGGCAGCAGCCTGGAGCGGGTGATCAAGACGACCGTGTTCCTGAGGGATATGAACGATTTCGCCGCCATGAACGAGGTCTACGCGACGTTTTTCCCCCAGCAGCCGCCGGCCCGTTCGACGGTGCAGGTCGCCCGGCTGCCGCTGGATGCGCTGGTGGAGATCGAGACGGTGGCGCTGGCGTAGGCGCGCCGCGAATGCCCGGATGCCAGCTGCTGCGCGCGGCTGACTCCTCCTCGGCAAGTCAACCTAAGTGTGGCGGCTCAGTCCGAATCCGGGCAGATGAGCCGTGCCCCTTGGTTGGCTGCATCATCGATGAAACATTCAGCAGACGATGGTTCGGCGCTGCCACCTTCAACGTTCACCTCCCCCACCCGCACCGTCGCCAGCGGCGGGCGGTCGCCCGTCTGGCCGGAGGCCAGCGCTGTGCCGGGCAGGCGTTCCCCGGTCTGCCAGTTGTAGACCGTCACCAGCAGCCGGTAATCGCCCGGCGGCAGGCCGTCCAGCGGGATGTCGGCTGACCGGCACGTGAAACCCTGGGGCGGCAGCCCATAATCGTACTGCCGTACCAGTTGGCCGTCGGGGTCATCCAGGTGCACACCCACGGAATAGGTGTTCGGCGGCGTCGTTTCGCCCACTTCCCAGCCCAGCGCGATGGACAAACGCCCAGACGAGACGGGCGGCAGCGGGTCGAGCGGCAGATACGCCGTGATCGCCTCGCCGAAGGTCGCCGCCGCTCGCTCCAGCGCCCGCACATACAGCGTCAAACGCAGATCGGGCGTATCCCACGGGCTGCCGCATTCGACATAGCGGCGCTCGGCGAATACCCGTTGAAACTCAGCGTCCACCACCGGCAGCGGGGGATCATTCGGCTGCCGCGCGATCCAGACGCGGGGCGCATCATCCACGAAGGTTTCCGCTTCCTGGCGATATTTGTCAACCGGTTTGGCGGCCGGCGAATCCACCACGGCGCGGCGGACTGGCAGCCCCTCCAGATAGTAGTCGGACACGGGCTGGTGCAGCCAGTTGGGGACTGGTTCGGGCAGGAAGAAGATCAACGCATCGCCGGGCTGCGCCAGCCGCGCCATCTGCCGCGCCACCACATCCCAGGGGAGATATAGGGCGAACGTCTCGTTTTTCGGTCTGAGCAGGTGCTCCAGGCTGAGGCTGGTGATGAGCCCCGCGATGACCCACACGCTGAGCGGAACCCAGGGGCGCAGGCGATCAGCAGCCATGCGCGCCGCCCCCAGGCCGACGACCAGCGCCAGCAGCGGCCACAGCGCCAGCAGGTAGTGGACATCAGTGACGAAGCGAAAAACCGCGTTGATCGCCAGGATGAGGCTCAAGGCGACGATCAGCGTGAACCAGACGACGCGCCTTCCGGGCAGCGCATACCACGCGAAGATCGCCAGCAGCGCGGCGCTGCCGTTGCTGAAGCGATCGATCAGCCGCCTGAGGAGCGAGAACGCGTCGGCGGCGAAGGCGTCGCGCGCCGGATCGTTCGTGACCTGGTTGAACGCCTTGAGCGCGACGCTGACCCAGGGCAGGAAGGCCGCCAGCGCCAGCCCGGCCAGCAGCGCGATGCCCCACCAGCGCGCATCTTTGCTAGCGAACAGCAGATGGTACAGGCCGAGCGCGGCCGCGACGAATATCGCCATGTAGTGCGTGTAGAGCAGACCCGCCAGGCTGACCACGAACAGCCCGCCCAGCCCGATTGTGATACGCCGCCCGGTCGTCAGCCGCCAGTAAGCCCAAAAGACCGCCGCCGTGCACAGCGCCATCTGCATGTAGGCGCGGCCTTCGTACAGATACTCAACGAAAAATGACGACAGCCCTAGGGCGAGCGCCGCGCCGACGCCAGCCCAGGGGGACAGCAGGTCGCGCCCAGCCCGGTAGACGAACGCCAGCGTCAGCATGCCCAGCAGCAGCGACCAGGCCCTCAGGGTGTACGGGCTGCCGCCCACGAGCCGGCTCCAGACGTTGATCGCCAGATAGTAACCGGGCGGGTTGAGTTCATGGTCGGTGTCTGCCACCCGCCGCCAGGTTTCCGCCAGCGGCGCCGGGCCGTACTGCGGCGCGCTGCCGGCGTAGAAGATCGTCCACCATTCGTCATACCAGATCGTCCGGGCTTGCAGGCTGCGCGCCCCCAGCCAGAAAGTGAGCAGCGTCAGCGCGAGCATCGCCGCGGCTATCGTGCGCGGTTTGGCCGGTGTCATCGTAAGTCGAACTCTCCAATCGGCAGCCGGTCGCCCGCCTCGCCGGCGGCGGACAGCCCCGGCAGGCGTTCGCTGCTGCGCCAGTCGTAGACCGCCGCCAGCAGCGTGTAGCGGCCTGGCGGCAGTTCCCGCAGCGAGACGGCGGACGCCACACAGGCGAACCCGCTGGCCGGCGCGCCATAATCGGTCTGGCTGACCAATTCGCCGGACTGGGCGACCACGTGCAGCGCCGCCGAATAAGTCGCCGGCGGCACATCGGGCGCGACCAGCCAGCCCAGGCGCACCGTGAGGTCGCGGTCAGCCGAGACGGCCAGCGGCTCCAGCGGGTACAGGCCGATGCCAGCGCCGAACGTGATAGGGGGCGGCGTCGACGGCCGCCGGGTGTACAGCGATAAGCGCATATTGGGCCGGTCGAAAACATCCTCGCAGACGACGTAGTCGGTGGCCAGCGCCCGCTGGAACTCGCGCAGACGAAAAGTGGCCGGCAGCGTCTTGTCCACGGCCAGCCAGACGCGCGGCGCTGCGGCGATGAACTGCTGCGCGCCCGGCAGATACTCATCATCCTGGTCGCGCCCCGGCAGCGATTCCAGCAGCGTGGACCGCACCGGCGCGTCGTGGAAATAGTATTCGAAGACGCCCTGCACCGCCCAGACGGCATCAGGCCGGTGAAAGGCCAGCGCGTCGCCCGGCTGCGCCCGCGCCAGGATCGTCCGCCGCAGCTCGCGCCAGGGCAGCTCGCGGAACGCCCCGGCATAGGAATGGTTGAACGTGTCGCTGTCGGGCGCGTGGAACGCGATCATCAGCGGGGCAGCGTTCAGGCTGGCCCAGACGCCGACGCCGCCCCAGGCGACCAGCAGCAGCGCCGGGCTGACGCGCCTCCGCGCCAGCTCAGCCGTCCCGAACCCGACCAGCAGCGCCAGCAGCGGCCACACCCCGATCAGATACCGCAGCTCGGACAGGACGCGCACCGCCAGATTGCCGACGATGGCGGCGCCGACCGCCGTGGTCAGCCAGAACGCGACCGTCCGCGCGCCGCGGCTGCGCCAGGCCGCCGCCGCCAGCACGATGAGCAGGACGACGCCGCCGTTGCTGAACGCGAACAACAGCCGTTCAACGATCTGGTTCGGCGCCAGCGCCGCCTCGCGCAGCACGGGATCGGCCATCGACGCTTCGGGCGGGGCCGTCAGCGCCACGCTGAACCACGGCAGGAACAGCGCGCCGGCGGCGGCCATGAGCGCCGGCACGCGCCACCAGCCGCGGGTTTTCGGCGCGAACAGCAGATGATACAGGCCGAGCGCGCCGATGATGAGCAGCGAGAAGTAGTGGCTGTACAGCAGGCCGGCCAGCGCCGCCAGCACGATGAGGTCGGCGCGCCAGCTGCGGCGGCGGGCGAGCCAATGCCAGTACGCCCAGACGGCGATGACCGCCAGCAGGGCGTGATAGCTGTAGGTGCGCAGCTCGTGGTAGTAGTGGATGAAGAAGGCTGACAGCCCTAAAGCGACCGCCGCGCCGATCCCGACCAGCGCCGGATCCACTTCGCCGCCTGCCGGCTGACTGCCCCGCGCCAGATCGTATCCCAGTCGGTAAGTCCAGGCCACCGCCAGCAGCCCCATCAGCAGCGACAGCGCGCGCAGCGCATACACATCCCAGCCGGCCAGGCCGCCCCACAGCGCCAGCAGCAGATAGTAGGCCGGGGGCTGCCACGGCTGCGTTGATGAACGCGCCAGGATCTCATCGGGCGACGCCGGGCCGTAGGGCGGGCTGCCCGCCATGTAGAGCGATGCCCACTCATCGTACCAGATGGCGTCGGCGTTCAGGCCGCGCGCGCCCAACCAGGCCGACACCAGCAGTGCCGGGATCAACCATGCCCACCGGTATTTGTGATTTGACGCCATCAAGTCCGCCTTGAGCCCCTGTCCAACGCGGTGATCGGCGCGTCCAGCGCCCGCGCAGCCCTAGCTTACTCAAGTCTCCACCGCGCGGCCATTCCCAACTGTCCTGCCGCTCGTCTCATTTCAGCCGCACCTCGGCCAGCAGCAGCCGGTCGCCCGCCTCGCCAGCGGCGGACAGCCCCGGCAGGCGCGCGCCGGTCTGCCAGTCGTACACCATCGCCAGCAGGCGGTAGCTGCCCGGCGGCAGGCCGTCCAGCGTCAGCCGCGCCAGCCGGCAGGCGGCGGCTTCGGACGGCAGGCCGTAGTCCGCCTGCGCGACCAGGTTGTCCGCCGCGTCCACCAGATGCAGCCCGACCGAGTAGACGTTCGCCGGCACGTCCGGCGCGGCCCACCAAACCAGCAGCGCTGACAATTCGACGTCTGCTGTCACGCGGCTGTAGGTCAGCCGGATGCCCTCGCCGAAGCGAGGGTAAGCGCGTTCCGGGGCGAAGGCCGCCGTGGGCAGCTTCAGCAGCCGGTCCAGGCGCAGCCGCGGCAGGTCGAGGAGCGTCTCACACGGCGCGTACTCGCCGGCCAGCGCCGCCTGGAACGCGGCCCAGCGCGGCGTCGGCGGCAGACGCTTGTCTAACCCCAGGAAGATCTGCGGCGCGCCGTCTGCGAGCGCCCGGACGCGGTCGGCGAAGTCGGCTTCTGGCAGCGCCTGCAAGACCGTGAACCGCGCCGGCAGGCCGTGAAGGTAGTACTCGGCCGGCTTCAGCTCCAGCACCCAGTTGTAGACGGTCAGCTCGACCGCGACGGCGTCGCCCGGTTCGGCCTCGGCGGCCAGCGTCCGCGCCAGCGCGTCCCACGGGAAGGCCTGCGCGCCGTCGGTATCGCGGGTCAGCGCGCCGTCCAGCGCCGCCGCCGCGCCGTTGAACGCCCAGGCCGCCAGCAGGATGGCGAACGCCGCCCGGCCGCCCCGGCCGCGCAGCCGCGCCAGCCCGATGCCCGCCAGCAGCGCCAGCGGCGGCCACACCAGCAGCAGGTAGCGCTCGCGCCCCGGCTTCACCAGCGCGGTGCGGTCGTTGACGACGATCAAGACAGCCAGGCCGGCCAGCGTCCACAGGCCGGCGGCGACGGCCGCCCGCCGTCCCGCCCGCGCGTTCAGGCTGGCCAGCAGCAGTGCCGCGCCCAGCAGCCACGGCATGCCGCTGCTGAAGAGGACGGCCGTCCGCTCCACGATCTGGACGGCGGTCAGCGCCGGTTCGGGGCTGCCGGCCGCTTCGTTGGCCGTGAACTGCCGCAGGGCGGCCAGCACTACGCCCGTCCACGGCAGGAACAGCAGCCCGCCGGCTGCCAGCAGCCCGGCCGTCCGCAGCCAGCAGCGGCCGCGCGGGGCGAACAGCAGATGGTACAGGCCGATAGCCAGCAGGATGAGCGCCAAGTAGTAATGGGTGTACAGCAGCCCGGCCGTCCCAGCGACCAGCGCAGCCGGCGCGCCCAGCCCCGGCCGCCGCGACCAAGCGGCGCGCCAGTAAGCCCACAGCGTCAGCGCGATGAGCAGGACGGACAGCGTGAACGTGCGCAGTTCGTGCAGGAAGTAGACGGTGAACGCGCCCGCGCCGAAGGCGACCGCCGCCGCCAGCCCGGCAGCCGGCGAGGCCAGCGTCCGCCCCAGCCGGAAGATCCAGGCGGCGGCCAGCAGCCCGAACAGCAGCGACGACAGCCGCAGCGCGAACGGCGTCCAGCCGGCCAGCGACCCCCAGGCGCTGAGGATGAGGTGGTAGCCTACGCCGCCGAAATCCTCGGTGGCGGTGCGCGTCCAGATTTCCGCTGGCGACAGCGGGCCGAAGTGGGCCGCGCCGGCGCTGTACAGCGACCAGGTCTCGTCCAGCCAGAAGGCGTCGGTCTGCAGACCGCGCGCGCCCAGGGCGGTCATGAGCAGCAGCAGCGGCACGACGCCCAGCCACCAGCCGCCGCGTCGAGGGGAAGCGGCGTCCGGCATCATACCTCCCGCGCGCGCTGCGCCTGGCGCAGGTAGGCGCGCGCGCCCAGCACCAGCGATACAGTCGGCAGCCAGGTCAGCCCGTAGGCAGTGAAGGCCACGCCGATGAGCGTCAGCAGGTTGAACGGGCCGATCTCCAGCAGCGGCAGGTGATAACCGACGGCCGCCAGCGCGAAGAACAGCGCCAGCGCCGCCCCCAACGTGAGGGCCGGCGGCAGGCGGGGCGGAACCCGCTCGTCGAGCAGGGCGCGGCCAGCGCTGCGCCCGCGAAACCAGAAGATGACCGCCAGCAGCGCCAGCAGCGGCGCGGCGATCGGCAGGGCGGCGGGCGGCAGTTCCTGGCGCAGGGCACGCACGGCGGCCAGCCCCAGCAGCCCCAGCAGGACGACGCCCCAGCCGGAACGGCTCAAGCGCAGATCGTCCACGATCAGCGCCGTCCCCCGCCGCCCAGCCGCCCACAGCGCGGCCAGCGCTGCCGCCAGCCCAGCCGCCGCCCAGATCAGCGCCGCCGGCAGTTCGACCGCGCCGTAGCTCGGCTCGTTGAGCATCGGGAACCAGCGCACCCACACGCCCCATGAGACGCCGATGATGGCCGCCCCGACGAGCAGCCAGCGCCCGCCCCGGCCGCCGCCCGCCAGCGCCAGCAGCAGGCCGAACATCTCGACGCCCATCAGCGCGTGCGCGCCCAGCACCCGCGTCAGTAGCGTCAGCGGCAGGTCGCTGTACATCGAGGCCGGATTGACGGCCAGCGACGCGCCTAAGCTGTAGACGCCGCCCAGCAGCAGGGGGCTGAACAAGTCGCCCACCCGGAAGCGGGCGGCCAGGTCGAGCAGCAGCGCCGCCAGCAGGCCATAGCCGGCGGCCAGCAGCGGCCACTCCAGCGGCGGGCGGCCGGGCGGGTCAGTCCACAGCAGCACTTCCGACCCCCACAGCAGCAGCAGCCCGAACGCCAGCCGGACGAACCAGACCGCCCGAAATGTAAAACGATCTCGGGAGAACACAATCATAAGAGCCGCAAAAATACAGAAGCAGAAACCGGCGCTAAGTATACCATGCGTCCTAGCCGCGTGAACGGCGGCGCGTTATGCTCATGCCCATCACGCCCAGGAGAACGCGGATATGACTGAGTGGATGCTGTACGGGGCGACTGGCTACACCGGCCGGCTGGTGGCCGAAGCAGCGGTCAAACGGGGCCACCGGCCGCTGCTGGCCGGACGCTCCGCCGACAAGCTGCGCCCACTAGCCGAGCGCCTGGGGCTGGAGTGGGTCGCCGTCAGCCTAGACGACGCGGACGGCCTGCGCCGGGCGGTGGCGCAGGTCGGCCTGGTTTACCACGCAGCCGGGCCGTTCCTGCACACCGCCCAGCCGATGGTGCACGCCTGTCTGGCCGAGGGCGCGCATTATCTGGACATCACCGGCGAAATCCCGGTCTATCAGATGGTCTTCGGGCTGGACTCGGCTGCTCGTGAGCGCGGCGTGGCGCTGCTGTCCGGCGTCGGTTTCGATGTCGTCCCCAGCGATGGCCTAATCCGCTACGTGGCCGACCGCCTGCCGGGCGCCGACCGGCTGGAAGTCGTGGTGGACGCGCTGGGCACGGGCGACGGCGCCGCGCGCGTCAGCGCCGGCACGACCAAATCTATGCTGGAGCTGATCGCGGCGCAGGGCAACGTGGTGCGGCGCGATGGCCGGCTGGTGCGCATCCCGTTCGGGGCTGCGCCGCGGCGCTTTCGTTTCCCGCACGGCGAGCGGCTGGCTATGCCCGCGCCCTGGGGCGATGTCGAGATGGCCTATCACAGCACCGGCATCCCGAACATCACCGCTTATCTGGCTTTCCCGCCGACGCTGGTGGGGCTGTTCGCGCTGACCGGCCCGGTCGTGGGGCTGATGTTGAAGCCGGCGGGCGTGCGCCGCCTGCTGGGCCAGGCGGTAGACCGGCTGGTAGCCGGGCCGAGCGAGGCCGTCCGCGACCGAGGGCGATCGTGGATCTGTGCGCGCGCCAGCCGAGCGGACGGCCGCCGTGCCGAAGCCTGGTTGGAGACGATCGAAGCCTATCAGTTCACCGCCGCGATCGGCGTGCGGGCGGTTGAACGGGTGCTGGACAGCAGCCTGCGCGGCGCGCTCACGCCGTCACAAGCTTTCGGCGCTGACTTTGCGCTGGAGGTCGAGGGGACGCGCCGCTACGATGCCCTGCCGGGCTGAGGCGCGCCGCGGCTCATTCGACATAGCCGAGACGCCGCGCCAGCGTGAACAGGAACAGCCAGGGCGACCGCACCGCTTTAGCCCCCACCACCATGTTCCAATCAGCAGACCAGGCCGGCAGCCGGCCGCGCCAGCGTTCAGGCTGCTTGCTGGCGACCGCTAGGATGTAGACCGCTGCGTTCGGCTCGTCGGTGAAGGCGCAGAAGACGACCTCCAGCCCGTTGTCGCGGAACAGGCGCTGCAGGACCAGCGGCGTGAAACGCCAGTAATCGGCGTAGGTCTCGGTGTAGTGCACCATCTGCAAAAAGGGCGCGACCACGATGACGATATCCCGCGTCAGCCGGCACAGATTGCGGACGGCGGTGTGCACGTCATACAGGTGTTCCAGCGTGGTATGGTTGAAGACGACATCGAACCGGCCGTCGAAGTCCGGCGGCAGCGGCTGCTCCAGATCGATCTCGATCTCATCCGCCTGCGCCCCGCGCACGCTGTCGGCCTTCAAGTTAGACGTGGTGTAACTGCGGGCGTGGGGGAAGTAATCGCGGTAGTGGCGGCCTTCTTTGTCCTCATCCTTCCAGGCGGAGACGTTGCATACGTCGCCGTCGAACAGGGTGCCGATCTGCGCCAGCGCCCGGTTCGACCACAGCCGCGGGACACGGCTCTGGCGTTCCAGGCGCATCAAAGCGCGCTGCAATCGATTGACCATGGTCAAAAACTCCCGGTTGAGCGCGAGCGGCGACCGCGGCGGCGCAGCTTTCGAGCGTTGGTGATATGGCGCGCGGCGGCTCCGCGCTTGTCCTGCTGAGCCAGCGGCCAGCATTGCGATCGACAGCTCTTCCAATCCCAACCAGTGCTTCTGGCTGTGTTGACGCAGCGCATTATACCAGATACCAGCAGAGGATTAATCGTCAACCTAACATGAAAACCGGGAGCACAGCCGCGTCGCGCTCCCGGTCTCCCACTCGTATGCCCGGCTCTTATGCGTCTCAGGACACGTATTTACTGCGCCGGCGTGTACAGTTCAGGCGCTGTGCATTCAGTGCAGTTGACCGTCCGCACCTCCTGGCCGGCGGCCAAGTCAGCCACCCAGTCGCGCAGGCGCACGCCGTTCACCTGGTAAGTGTAGAAATCGGGTCTATCGGTGACACAGTGCGAATTGCCCCAAGCCATGTAGGAGCGGAAGTTGGGCAGGCTGCCGTTCAACCCAGTGAGGTTGGCGCGCATACCAGTCAGCCAATTGCCGCCTGCCGCTTGCGGCGTCTCCCCGCCGCCTTGCAGGAAGAAGAAGCCGATCTGCACCTGGTCGAGGTAAGTCGTGTACTGGGCGAACGTCTGGTTGGGGAAGGCGCGCGCCGCGCCCTGATAGAGCTGGTTGATGCGGAACTTAGCCGGATCGATGCTAGCGTAGTCTGGCACTGCCTTAGAGAGATTGTCGTAGAAATTCCAGCTGTTGAGCCCTTCCCAACCGCGCGGGGTCACGCCCACGCCGGCGTCAGCGAACTGCGTCACCCGGGCGGCGTCGTACTGCGCCATGATGTTGGGCGCGTGGAAGATGGAACCGTATGCCCCGGCGCTGCACCCAGAGACGAACACGCTGGCGGGATCAGGGTAGTTGGCGTACATCCAGTCCAGAGCAGCCGTGGCGTTGACGTAGCCCTTGTGGCGGATGGTGTACTGCACATTGCCCGCGTCGTACTCATGAACGGCGTTGCCGGTGTGCACGTCGGCGGAACAGTAGGGCACGTAGACGACATGGTAGTCGGCGAAGGGATTCTCAGGGTTGGCGAAGTCGAAGATGCCCTGGTTGTAAGACGCGCTCTCGCCGGGGACTACCACGCTCTTGAAGATCGGGTTGCCGTCCGGCCCCTGAAAGGCGGGCGAGCAGTTGGTCGCATCCCAGCAAGCGCCGCCGCCCTGGAAGAACACCAGCAGTTGATCGCTAGGGACGGCTGCCGGGCGCACGTAGAAGCGATACTCGCCGCCGTAGGCGCAGGTCGTTTCGCCGCCGGGCAGCAGTTCGTTCCATTCCCCAGGTTTGAGGTCAGCCAGCGCTGGCAAGCCGGCCTGCGCCGCCGCTGAACCTGTCGCCAGCGCCGTCACAAGGATGGCTAGTAGAACCCAAAAATAGCGTTGCATCACACTTTTCTCCTCAAAAGTAAAACCTACACACCTATCTTGATGATCCGGGCACGCGATTGAGTATAGCCGATAGCAGAACCGGTTTACAACAACGTTCCTACCTTGCTGGACGAACGTCACATGGACAGTTCGGGCGGGATACCCGGCCTAAACGCCCACCATGCCGATGGGGCGGATGGGTTCATCCGGCATGGACGATGAAGGACTCCGCCGGTCCCATGCGCCAGCTCGACAGCGACTCAATGCCTGCTGAGGCGCTACATACGCAATTCATACGAACCAGTGTGTAAATTTAGAAGTGAGCATTCGCCCTGGGCGCGGCGCTCATCAACTTCACATGCGCCCGCCGCCCACGAGCACTTCGAGAATCCGGTACAATAGAGGCGCAGGGCGCGCGCGCTGCCGCCCTGGCCAGGTTGACAGTGAAGGGTAATCACCACAATGATGCGTTTTGAACGGTTCACAGAGCGCGCCCAGGACGCCGCCGCGCGCGCTTATGAAATCCTCCAGCGTTACGGACACAATCAGGTGGACACAGAACACATTCTGCTAGCGCTCCTGGAACAGACGGACGGCGTGATCCCGCAAATCCTGGAGCGGCTGGGCGTGGACATCGAGTCCATGCGCGGGCGGCTGGACGAAATCCTGCGCGCTAGCCCCAAAGCGGCCATCTATGGCCACGGCGCAGGCCAGGTGTTCATCACCCCGCGCGTCAAGCGGATCATTGACTTGGCCAACGAGGAGGCCAACCGGCTGCGCGATGAATACATCTCGACCGAGCACATCTTCCTGGCCATCATCAGCGAGCGTAACACGGCCGTGTCGCGCATCCTGGCTGACAACGGCATCACCCGCGACCGGGTGTACGACGCGATCAAGGACGTGCGCGGCGGGCAGCGCGTCACCGACCCGCAGGCTGAAGCCCGCTACCGCACCCTGGAGAAGTACAGCCGCGACCTGACGCGCATGGCGGTGGAAGGCAAACTTGACCCAGTCATCGGGCGCGACGCCGAAATCCTGCGCGTGATCCAGATCCTGTGCCGACGCACGAAGAACAACCCGGTACTGATCGGCGAGGCCGGCGTCGGCAAGACGGCCATCGTCGAAGGGCTGGCGCAGAAGATCGCCAACAATGACGTGCCGGAGATCCTGCTGGGCAAGCGCGTCGTCAGCCTGGATTTGGGCGCGATGCTGGCCGGCAGCCGTTTCCGCGGCGAGTTTGAGGAACGGCTGAAGGCCACTATCGAAGAGGTGCAGCGCGCCCAGGGCGACATCATCCTGTTCATCGACGAGGTGCACCAGGTGGTGGGCGCAGGCGCGGCCCAGGGCGCGCTGGACGCCGGCAACATGATGAAGCCGGCGCTGGCGCGGGGCGAGCTCCAATGCATCGGCGCTACGACGCTGGATGAGTACCGCCAGTACATCGAGAAGGACAGCGCGCTCGACCGGCGCTTCGCCCCCGTGTTCGTCGAAGAGCCGAGCGTGGAAGACACCATCGAGATGCTCTACGGCCTGCGCGACCGCTACGAGGCGCACCACAAAGTGACCATCTCCGACGAGGCGATCGTGGCGGCGGCGCGGCTGTCCGCCCGCTACCTGACCGAGCGCAAGCTGCCAGACAAAGCGATTGACCTGCTGGACGAGGCGGCGGCCAAGCTGCGGGTGGCGCTGTACTCTATGCCGCCGCGCCTGAAGGAGATGAAGGACGCCATCAACCGCCTGCTGACCGAAGAGGAGGCCGCCGGCACGCAGCGCGACTACCAGCGTGCCGCCGAGTACAAGATGCAGCGGCTGCAGCTTGAGAACGAATATGAGCAGGAACGGCTGATCTGGCAGCAGGAGAACACGCTGGACGAAGTGGTGGACGCCGATGACATCGCCGAGGTGGTGGCGCAGTGGACGGGCATCCCGGTCAACCAGATGCTGGAGACCGAAGGCGAGAAGCTGCTGCGGATGGAAGAAGCGCTGCACAAGCGCATCATCGGCCAAGACGAGGCCGTGACCGCCATCGCCGACGCCATCCGCCGGTCGCGCAGCGGCCTGAAAGACCCGAAGCGGCCGATCGGCTCGTTCATCTTCTTGGGGGCCAGCGGCGTCGGCAAGACCGAGCTGGCCAAGGCGCTGGCCGAATTCCTGTTCGACGACGAAGAGGCGCTGCTGCGGATCGACATGAGCGAGTACCGCGAGCAGCATACCGCCAGCCGGCTGTTCGGCGCGCCGCCCGGCTACGTGGGTTATGAGGAGGGCGGCCAGCTCACCGAAGCGGTGCGCCGCCGCCCGTACCGCGTGATCCTATTCGACGAGATCGAGAAAGCGCACCCCGACGTGTGGAACACGCTGCTGCAAATCCTGGAGGATGGGCGGCTGACCGACGGCCATGGGCGCACGGTGGACTTCCGCAACTGCGTCATCATCATGACCAGCAACCTGGGCACGGAATTCGTCCGCAAGGGCGGCGTGCTGGGCTTCGTCCAGCCGACCGACGCTCAGGCGGTGGCCGACCACCAGAAGATCGAGCGCGCCATGCGCGAGACCTTCCGGCCGGAGTTCCTCAACCGCATTGACGAGGTCATCATCTTCTCGCCGCTGACGCTGGCCCAGGTAGAACAGATCGTCGACCTGCAGATGCAGGGCGTGGCCGAGCGCATGGCCGAGGCGGGCATCGCCATTCATCTGACTGAGCCAGCCCGGCGCTGGCTGGCGGAGAAGGGCTACGATCCCCAGTTTGGGGCGCGCCCGCTGCGCCGCGCCATCCAGCGCACCATCGAGAACCCGCTGAGCGTGCAGTTGCTGAAGGGGACTTTCCAGGTGGGGGATCTGATCGTCATTGACGAGCTGAACGGCGAGCTGGTCTTCACCCGCCACCAGGACGCCAGCACCGACTACCTGCATCTACGGCAGGACGAATACGTTGACGACGGCCGCGCCAATTAGGGGCGGCCGTCGCCCTCTAACCCGCTGTCGGGTTCTCTAGAAGAACATCTTGGCGATGCCCAGGATCCCCTGTTTCCAGGGGACACGGTGCGTGACGCCGGACTGCCCCTGAAACTTGGACAGGTTGGCCATGTACCACTGGTAGTTGCGAATGAGCGCGTCCTTGTTGGAATACTTGGGCGCGTAGCCCAGCACGCGCTCGGCTTTCTCGATCGACACGAACGAGTCCTTGCCGGCGGTTTCGTACACCCACTTGTACAGCGGCGACAGCTTCAACGCCTCCAGCACCTTCAGCGCCAGGATGGCCGGCCCGGCCGGCAGTGGCACGATGCGCTTGCCGAAGCCGGCGTAGTCCAGCACTGCCTGGTAATCCTCGCGCATGGTGGTGAATTCCTTCGCGCCGATGTTGAAGGTATCGTTCACCCGGTCGCGGTCGAGCGTGGCGCACAGGTAAATGGCCTCGCACAGATCTTCCACATCCAGCAGTTGGTAGCGGTTGTTGCCGCTGCCGATCATCGGGAAGTTCTTGCCGTCTTTGGCCCAGTCGTAAAACAGCGCGAACACGCCCAGGCGTTCCGGCCCGATGAAGGACTTGGGGCGGATGATCGGCACACACATCCCTTTGCGCCGGTATTCAACGCATAGCTCTTCCGCCAGGATTTTGCATTTGCCATACGGGCCGACGCCATCCAGCTTGTCATCCTCCAGCAGGGGATGATGGTCGGGGATGCCGTAGACGGCGGTAGACGAGATATGGATGAACCGCTCAACTTGATGCCGGTGCGCGGCCTCCAGCAGATTGCGCGTGCCGTCTACGTCGGTGGAGTAGATATCGGCCTCGGCGTACAGCGGCAGCGCCGCCGCCGTGTGAATGACGATCTGCGCGCCCTGCATGGCGCGCTCGACGTCGGCTGGATTGCGAATGTCGCCGCGAATCTCAGTGATCTGGTCGCGTTCTGGATAATCGAAGTCGGCGATATCTAGCGATACGACGCGATGACCCCGGGCGAGTAGATAGCGGGTCATGTTGATGCCCAGAAAGCCCGCCCCCCCGGTGATCAAATACGTTTTCGGTTCGGTCATGCTGCGCTTCCTCCGTTCGCGCTTGGATCCATCATGCTGCGGTTGCCCCGTTACTGTAGGGACTGAACCGCGCTTCCGTCAAGGCTGCGCTAGGTTATTGTGACAGAATTAACAGTTTTTACGGATTCTAACGATCCTTCACGTTCAATCAGGAGTATGATAACCTTGTGCAAGAAAGGTTAGGCTCATGATCGAAGTGAACTCAGGCTCCTGCTGCCGTCATCGCCAACTGCACAACGGCATTCACGAATTTGTGTTCACACAGGCCAGTCGGGAGGCAGTTGACGAGTGGTTTAGCTGTCTGCTGCAGACCACCGCCGCCGCCGCCCCCGGCACCGTCACGCGCTGTCTGGTGCTGTCCATCGCCCCCGACCCGCTGCCCGTCGCCTATTTTTTCAAACGCGCTCAGTATTGGGTGCGGCAGGCGCCGCCGGTTCGGCAGACGCGCGTGTGTTTCCTGCACCGCTCCGAGTTCATGTATCCGCACGTCAAATCGTTCGTGCGCGCGTGGCAGCTCAGCTACGGCAACGCGGTGCAGTTCTTCGCGGCAGGGCAGCGCGACGAAGCCGAACGCTGGCTGCTGGCCGAGCGCTGACCGGCTCAGCCCAGCCCCAGCGTCAGCGCGACCAGCCGCGGGGTGAGATAGGCCTCGATCGCCGCCGCCAGGATCAGGCCGGGCAGCACCAAACCGATGCCGATCCGCAGCGTGTCGGCCAGCGCCGCCGTCCATGCTTGGCCGACCGTCATGCCGCGCGGCAGCCGGGTGACGACCGCGCCCAGCCGCAGCGCCGCCGCCGTCGCCAGGATGATGACCGGGATCTCGACCACACCGTGCGTCAAAGTGCCTACGAATAGAAACGCTGGGTTGATGCCGGCCAGCGTCACCTGGCTGAAAAGATACCCCAGCACCACCCAGACGACCGGCGTCAGCACCAGCGCAGCCGAGCCGAAGGTGAACAGCGCCAGCAGCGTGGCCGCCGTCAGCACTCGCGCGTTCTGCCACAGGATGAAGCGGAAGCCGCCGACGCGAGTCGAAATGTTCACGAACTGGTTCAAATCAGTAGTGGTGTTCGTCAGCGAACCGGAAACGATCAGTGGCAGCCGCCACTGCGGCTGCTGCCCGACTGCATAGCCGGCGACCAGCGCGACCAGGAACACGCCCACCGTGATCCACACTGCCAGTCCCAGCCGCCGCACGCTGGCCAGCACCCCACGCCGATACCATTCCGCTAGCCCCCGCGCCGGCGTGCCGGCCTCGTCCACCGCCAGCAGACAGCGCCAGATGCGCCGCACCATCCCGCGCAGGTTCAATTCGTCGATGGTGCGCCCCAGCAGTTCCTCGCGGTTGAAGATGCTGTTGCCCACGCGCAGCAGCAGGATGACCACCACCACCATGCCGACGATGATGGCCCACAGCGCGCCGATGCCGCCGGGCGCGTCGGCGTCCGGAGCTAGGAACATGATGGCGCTCTCGCCCTGGATGAGCAGTGTCATCGGGATGATGATGAAGCTGGCCAGCAAATTGGCGGCGCGGGTGCTGGTCGTCTGGCTGGAGACGACTACCGCGCCGGTGACCATCACCAGCGCCTGCACTGCCGTCAGCAGGATGATCTGCAGCACCAACATCGGCTGGGGCCGCCAGGCCAGGTCGCCGTACACCAGCCCGGCCAGGTACACCGCCATGCCGCCGAAGCTGGCCAGCAGCGGCGGGATCATCGCCGCCAGCGTCTTGCCGATATACAGCTCGGTGTTGGTCAGCGGCGTGCTCAGCAGCGGCTCCAGGCTGCGGCGCTCTTTTTCGCCGACGAACGTCTCCAGGGCGATGACCAGCGAGATCGAGATCGGGAAGAAGCCGACGATCATCAGCAGGAACGGGATGGTGCGCTCGCCGATCAGTTCCGCGCCGTAACCCGCCACAAAGTCCACAAACTGGCCGGCGACGAACTGCGCCAGCGCTGGGAACAGGAACGTCAAGATGACGATGGGCGCGATAATGCGCCAGTCGCGGAAGCTGTCGCGCACCTCGCGGCGCGTGATGATGAGCGCGTTGCTCAGCGTGCGCCACGCCTGGGCCAGGCCGCCCGCGCCGGACGCTCCAAACGCCGCGTATCGAGGTTCAGCTGTGGTTGCCATTGACCGCCTCCTGCGCCTCGTCTTCCTTCACCACCTGCAAGTAGATGTCCTCTAGCGTCTGCGACACCGGCGCCAGCGTGACCACCTCCACGCCTAATGCCGCCGCCCGCCGCAGCAGCGCCGGGTTGGTCGTCACCGGGTCGGCCACGCGGTAGCGCACCCAGTCTGGGCCGGCCGCCTCCACGCGCACCAGATCGCCGATGTCCCTGGCGAAGCCGTTCAGCGTCGCCGCCGCGCGCAGCTCCATCACCGGCTCGCCGACGATCTCCCGCGACAGCGCCTCAAACGAGCCGCAGGCGATGATCCGCCCAGAGCGGATGATGGCGATGGTGTTGGCCAGGAGCTGCGCCTCGGTCAGATTGTGGGTGGTGATGAGAAAGGTGCGTTCGTCGCGCTGAAGCTCCAGGATGGCGTCGCGCACCAGTTTGGCGCTCTGCGGGTCCATGGCGGACGTCGGCTCGTCCAGCAGCAACACCGGCGGGTTATGCAGCATGGCGCGCACCAGCGCCAGCTTCTGTTTCATGCCTTTGGAGTATTCGCCCAACCGCTTGTTGAGCGCGAACGTCAGGCCGAAGCGCTCCATCAAGCTGAGCGCCCGCCGCCTGCGCTCGTTGGCGTCCAGCCGGTAGACCCGCCCGAAGAAGTCGAGATATTCGATCGCTTTCATCCGTTCGTACAGGCCGTGCTGTTCGGTCAGCACGCCCACGTGGGCGCGCACCTGCTCCGGCTCGTTCACCACGTTGTAGCCGGCCACCCGCGCCCAACCGGACGTCGGCGCTAAGATCGAGGTGAGCATCCGCACAGTCGTCGTCTTGCCAGCGCCGTTCGGCCCCAGCAGCGCCAGCACCGTGCCGGCCGGAACCTCCAGCGTCACCCGGTCAACCGCCAGGAATGTATCGAAAAACTTGGTGAGAGCATGCGCTTCGATCATCGTTCACATCCGCTCTTCTCATCCGTCCTACGGCTGCCCTGCTCCATCCTTAATTGTAAGCCATTGTAAGCCCGTTTTCCGGGGTATTCGGCCATTTTCAGCAGTTTTTCACACCGCCGGAAGATCTATTCCCCGTTGGGCATTATCGCATGAGGTCGAACGAGCATCACTTAAGGTTAGCTGAAAGCCGGCGGCCTAAGCGGCGCGGACGACGGTGAAGATGACGAAAGCCAGGTACAACGCTAGAAAGGCAGCCGCCTGCGTCCGCTGCAAGACGCGGTCGAGCACGAACGGGAACAGCAGCGCGGCGAAGCCGATCATCACCGGCATCTCCACCTGCAAGACGGCCGCTGCCACCGGCACTGGTCGCACGATCGCCGTCAGTCCCAGGATCGACAGCAGGTTGAAGATATTGGAGCCGACGATGTTGCCGACCGCGATGTCTGGCTCGCACTTGACGGCGGCGATGATCGATGTGACCAGTTCCGGCAGCGACGTGCCGACCGCCACCAGCGTCACCCCGATCACCAGTTCGCTCACCCCCAGCCCGCGGGCGATGGCGGACGCGCTGGTCACCGTCAGGTTGGCGCCGGTCACCAGCAGTGCCAGCCCGACGACGAACCGCCCCGCCTCCTGCCAGCGGTTGATCTTCCCGCCCACACCTTCGATTTGGGCGATCTTGGCGGTTTCTTCAGGCGAGGTTCGCTCGCGCCGGCTCTCGATCATCAAGTAGCCGGTGAAGAGGAGCAGACAGGCGAACAGCAGCAGCCCTTCAGGCCGGCCGACTTCGCCATCCAGCGCCATCAGAAACGTGATGATCGAGACGCCGATCATCACCGGGATCTCGCGCCGCATCAGGCTGATATGCACCGGCAGGGCGACGATCAACCCGGATAGCCCCAGGATCAGGCCGATGTTGGCGATGTTTGACCCGACCACATTGCCGACGGCGATGTCGCTGGAGCCGGCCAGCGCCGCCTGCAGGCTCACCGCCAGCTCCGGCGCCGACGTGCCGAAGGATACGACCGTCAACCCGATGACCAGCGGCGCCACGCCGAACGAAGCCGCCAGCCGCGAGGCCGCTCGCACCAGCCATTCCCCGCCGACGAACAATCCGGCCAACCCGAACACGACCAGGAGGGCATTCTCGATCACCGTTGCATCCTATCGCTACGAGTCAAAAGACGTTGGCGTGCGCGCGAAGCGGCGCGCACTGCCCAAAACGGCAGCTAAGTGGCAGCTTTATACCCGCCTCGGCGCGGGATGTCCAGCCCAAGCCTGGCGCAAACCTGCCCCTGGCGCGTTGCCAAAAACGCCGATCAGACTATGATTAAGGGTAGACATCCCGCTCGGAGAGCCAAAGAAGGAGCAGCCCCGTATGATACGGCGTTCATGGATGGTCATCTGCGTCATGCTGGTCGCGCTGGGCTCAGTCGGCGCGCTGCCAGCGCTGGCCGGCAGCGACAGCGGCGCGACTTTCACGCTGGACTGTGACGGTTTCGCCGGCACTGGCGGTTCGGTGCTGCTCACGCGCGACAACACCGGCAAGAGCCGCGAGTCGTTCGTCATCACCGCCACCGACGGCGCCGGTAATGTGATCTACGGCCCGCTGGTGGACGCCTTCTTCGTCGGCGGCAGCGTGTCGTGGGCCGGCAGCGCGCCAGTCAAGTGGGAGCGCGCGCCGCAGTACAACCCGCTGGCGCTGCGCATCACCAGCCGCGCCGGCAACGGCCTGGACGAGGAGCTGATCCTGACCGCTTTCGGCGCCTGCGAGGATCTGCCGGCCTATGACATCCTGCCGGCGGGCGCGTTCCGGGTGGAAGCCGGCAAGCTGCTCGACGCGCTGGGCAACTTCATCGCGCCGCTGGGCGCTACCTCGCCGTCGGTTCCGCCTAATGCCACGCCGCCGCGCGCCGTCAACCCGCCGGAGGCGCTGCAGGGACAGCCGGGCGTGGCCATCGTCAACACCGATAACCTGTCGCTGCGCAGCGGCGACGGCCCGCAGTACAGCCTGGTCGGCGTCGTTGACGGTGGTCAGCGGCTGATCGTGCTGGGCCGCAACGCCAACGCTTCCTGGTGGTACGTGCAAGCCGGCGACTTGGTCGGCTGGGCGCGCGCCCAATTCTTGATCCTGCGCGGCAACTTCACCCGCGTGCCGGTGGTGGAGGCGCAGGGCGAGCTGACCCAGCCGCGCCTGTTCGTCTACCTGACCCAGCCCATCTACCCGGCGCCTAAAGTGAGCGACCAGCCGGTGTGCGTGGTGGCCGGCAACCAGGAATATCTGGTTGAGGGGCGCAACGCTGGCGGCACCTGGTTCGAGATCCAGGCGACGTGCGACGAAGTGCTGGTGAAAGGCTGGTTGAGCGCTGAAAGCGGGGCGCTGCGCAACCCCAGCGGCGTGCGCATCCCGGTGACGACTAACTAACCCGTTCGCCGCTGCTTAATCCAGCGCGGCGGCCCGCCCGCCGCCGCGCCAATCCCCCATCATTTCGCAAGCCATTACAATGCCTGTAGGATGGCAGATAGACTCTGATGCGACGCTGTATAGTGGGCAGGAGACAAGCAATGAACCGATACCTGAAATGGTGGGGTCTGGCTGTCCTGGCGGTAGCGCTGGCGGCCTGCACTGGGGGCGGCGACGCGCCGGCGAACAACCAGGGACGCCCGGCCAACGCCATCGAGATTTCGATCATCTACGCGCCGGAGTCAGCGTTATACCTGCCGCAGGTCATCGCGGACTTCAACCGGATTTATGCTGAGGGCCGCAACCCGGTCACCGGCCAGTCGCTGGCGAGCGGCGAGCGCCCGATCTACGTGGTGGATCTGACCGACGGCAAGGGCGCGTCCTCCGGCACGGTTATGCAGGGCATCGTCAACGCCATCATCGCGCCCAACAACCAGAACGTCGCCCGCCCGACCATCTTCCAGCCATCGGTCAGTCACTGGCTGGCGCTGGCCAATGAGCAGTCCGGGCGCGAGCTGTTCGACCTGGCCAACGTCCAGCCGACCGCGCTGGCGCCGGTGGTCATGGCCATCTGGGAGAGCCGCCTGCAAGCCATCCGCGATAAAGTCGGGTACGAGGACATCGGCTGGGAGGAGCTGCTAGACGTGCTGGCCAGCCCCAACGGCTGGTGCGACTATGGCATCCCCGACTGCCGCCGCACCGTTTACTACGGCCATACCGACCCCAACATCAGCTCGACCGCGCTGTCCACGCTGATCGCCGAGTTCTACGCCTCTGCCCGCAAGCACGGCTTCACCGGCCGCGTGCTAACCCGCGACCAGGTGCGCGATCCGAAAGTGCAGCAGGGCGTCCGCGACATCGAGCGGCTGATCCGCCACTACTCCAGCCGGACGACCGAGTTCAAGTTCTATATCGCTCAGGGGCCGGAATACCTGGACTTTGTGGCGCTGGAAGAGAACGACCTGATCTTCATCAACCAAGGCAAGACCGACGTCAAACCGCCGGAACGGCTGGTGGCGCTGTATCCCAAAGAGGGCACGTTCTGGCACGAGCACCCCTTCGGCATCGTCAACGCCGACTGGACGACGCCCGAACAGCGCGAGGCGGCGCGGGTCTTCGCCGACTACGTGCTGACCGAGCCGGTGCAGACGCTCATCATGAGCCAGGGCTTCCGTCCGGCCAACCCGAACGTCAAGTTGGGCTATCCGTTTGTGGCCGAGAACGGCGTGACGCCGGAGGGGCCGAAGACGGTGCTGGATGTGCCCGCGCCGGACGTGATCGTCGCCATCCAGCAGAGCTGGTCGCTGGTCAAGAAGCAGGCCGACATCGTGCTGCTGATGGACATTTCCGGCTCGATGCTGGATGAGGGCAAGCTCGACCAGGCCAAACAGGCGGCGGAAGCCTTCCTCAACCAGATGGAAGCCCGCAACCAGGTGGGGCTGACGGTCTTCAACAATACCGTCACCACGCTGGTTCCGTTGGGGAGCTTTGAGACGGTCGAAAGCAGCATCCGCAGCAGCATCCGCAGCCTGCGGGCGGACGGGGGCACGGCGCTGCACGACGCGGTGGTGCAGGTGGTGGACGAGCTCAACCGCGCCGACGATACCGACCGCATCCGGGCGGTGGTGCTGCTCAGCGATGGGGCGGACACCGCCAGCGCCAGCTCCCTGACTGACGCGCTCAACGCCATCGCCGCCAGCCGCAACGCGCTGAACCCGGTGATCGTAGTCCCGGTGGCCTACGGCAGCAATGCCGACATCGCCGCGCTCAACGCCATCGCCCGCGCCAGCTCGACCAGCGTGCAGTCCGGCGACCCGCAGAACATCGGCCGCGTGCTGGAGATCATCGGCAGCTACTTCTAGACGAACGATGAGCGATTGACGTGTGCGACTACGACCGGAGACATCGCGATGGCCGGCGTTGACCGACCGCTGCTGCTAGACCTGCCCGACCAGTTCACGACCGAACGGCTGCTCATCCGCGTGCCGCGGGCCGGCGATGGCGCGGCCATCCACGCGGCGGTGATGGAGTCGCTTGACGCGCTGCGCCCATGGATGGACTGGGTGCATCCCATCCCGACGCCGCTCGACAGCGAAATGTTTGCCCGGCAGGGCGCGGCGCACTTCGCCGCCCGCAAGGAGATCCCGCTGCTGTTGTTCCGGCGGCAGGATGGGCTGTTTGTGGGCGGCAGCGGTCTGCATACCATCAACTGGCGCGTGCCGGCGGTCGAGATCGGCTACTGGGTGCGATCGAGCTTGCAGGGCGCGGGGTACATCACCGAGGCGGTGCGGGGCATCACGCGCTACGCTTTCGAGCATGTGGGCGCGCTGCGGGTTGAGATCCGGTGCGACGCCCGCAACCTGCGCAGCGCCGCCGTCGCCCGGCGGGCCGGCTTCATCCAGGAAGGGTTGCTGCGCAGCGATGGCCGCCTGCCGGATGGCTCGCTGCGCGACACGCTGATCTTTGGGCGGCTGCCAGACGACCCGGCGGCCTGAACGGGCGGGGCGGCTGTTTTGGCCGGACAGGCGTGTTCAGGCCGCCCCTGCCCTCTGATCGCGTCTAGGCGGGCGCGTTGGCCTGCCTGTGCATCACACCAACAGGCGCAGCGGGTTCTCGATCAGCGTCTTGAACGCTCGCAGGAACTGCGCCGCTTCCGCGCCGTCGCTGACGCGGTGATCCACGCTGATGGTGACCTTCATGCGCGTCCCGACGCCCAGCGTGCCGTCTGGCTTGACCACCGGCACCTGCCGCGCCGCGCCGACTGCCAGGATGCCGGCCTCCGGCGGGTTGATGATGGCCACGAAGTGTTCGACATCATACGGCCCCAGGTTGCTGATGGTGAAGGTCGCGCCGGTGACGTCGTCCGGCTTGACCTTGCCGTCGCGGGCGCGGGCGATCAGCTCTTTGTTGCGGGCGGCCAGCGTCCCCAGCGCCACCTGGTCGGCGTCGCGGGCGACCACGTTGATCAGCCCGCCCTGGGGCAGCGCCACGGCGATGCCCACGTGGATGCGCTGATGCCGCGCCAGGCGGTCGCCATAGTAGTGTGAGTTCAGGTTGGGGAACTGGCGCAGCGTCAGCGCCACCGCCTTGACGATCAGGTCGTTGACCGTGATCTTGGCCGCGCCCTCCGGCAGGCTGTCGTTGAGCTGCTGGCGCAGCGCCAACAGCGGCTCGACATCCAGCTCCATCGTCACGTAGAAGTGCGGCGTGAACTGTTTGCTCTCCACCGTGGCGGCGGCGATGCGCTTGCGCATGGTGGTCAGCTCGACGGCCTCGATGTCCGGCCCCTCCGGGAAGCGCCGCGCCGGCGCAGCCGCCAGCGCCGCTGGCTGCGGAGCCGCCTCGGCCGGGGCGGCCGCGCCGGGCTGGAAGTTCTCGACATCCTCCTTGACGATGCGCCCGCCGGGGCCTGTGCCGGCGACGCGGTTCAGGTCAATGCCGCGCTCCTCGGCGATGCGCCGGGCGAGGGGCGACGCCTTAATACGCGCTCCCGGCGTCAGCGCGGCGGTTGGGGCCGCCGGCGCGCCGTTGGCGCGTTTGGGCGGAGCGGATGTGGGTACCGCGGGGACGGCTGCCGGCGCCGGCGCTGCGACGGCGCGCGCTTCAGTTTGGGCCGGGGCGGCGGCCTCGGCGGGGGCGCCGATCAGGCCGATGACCATGCCCGATGACAGGCTGTCGCCGGGCTGAGCGGCCTGCTGCAAGAGCACACCGTCCGCCGGCGCTTCGATCTCGACCGTCGCCTTATCAGACTCGACCTCGGCGACCACTTCGCCGGCTTTGACCGCCTCACCGACCTGTTTGAGCCAGTTGAGCAGCGTGCCGTCCATGTTGAGGGTGATCGGGTTGGACATCACAGCACCTCTTTCACGGCGTCTACGACCTTCTGCGCGTTGGGCAGCGCCATCAGTTCGATCTCGCGGGCGTAGGGCAGTGGCACATCCATCGCGCTGACGCGCTTGACCGGCGCGTCCATGTAGTCGAACATCTCGTCCTGGATGAGCGCGGCGATCTCGCTGCCGAAGCTGAAGCGCGGCAGGCTCTCCTCGACCACCACGCAGCGGTTGGTCTTCTTGAAGCTCTCGTATACCAGCGTCATATCCAGCGGCCGCAGCCAGCGCAGGTCGATCACCTCGCACTCGATGCCCTCTTTGGCGAGCTGATCCGCCGCCGCCAGCGACCACTCCACGCCGCGGGCGTAGGTGACGATGGTGACGTGGCGGCCTTCGCGCTTGACGTCGCTCCGGCCGATAGGCAGGACGAAATCTTCGTCTTCCGGCACGGGCCCCGGCTTGCCGTACAGCGCGATGCTCTCGGTGAACAGCACCGGGTTGTCGTCGCGGATGGCCGCCTTCAGCATCCCTTTGGCGTCGCGCGGGGTGGCCGGGCAGCCGACGTACAGGCCGGGGAAGTGGGCGAAGATCGGCTCCGGCGCGTGCGAATGGGTGGCGGTGGCCTGGTCGCCCCAGCCGGAGGCGGCGCGGATGACCAGCGGGACGCGGAACTGACCGTTGAACATGTAATGGATCTTGGCGGCGTGGTTGACGATGGCGTCCACGGCCAGGAAGGCGAAGTTGATGGTCATCATCTCGGCCACCGGGCGCAGGCCGGCCATGGCTGCGCCGACCGCCGCGCCGGCGATGACCATCTCGCTGATCGGCGTGTCGCGCACGCGGCGGGCGCCGAACTCGTCCATCAGCCCCCGGGTGACGCGGTGCGTGCCCTGCCACGCGCCGACTTCCTCGCCCATCACAAACACGCGCTCATCGCGCAGCATCTCCTCGCGCAGCGCCATGCGCAGCGCTTCGCGCATCGGCAGCATCTTATCGGCCATAGTGGTCAATCCTCAACGTATACGTGGCGGATCAGGTCTTCATAGGTGGGGACCGGGCTGTCCTCGGCGAAGATCACCGAGTCGTGCACGACCTTGGCGACATCCCGTTCGATCTGCGCCAGTTCCGGCTCGACGTCCGGGAACATTTCCACCAGCTTGCGCTGCAAGATCAGGATCGGGTCGCGCTGCTGCCAGTCGCGCAGCTCGGCCATCTTATCGTAGCTGCGGTCGGAGACGCCGTGCCCCTTGTAACGGTAAGTCAGCGATTCGAGCAGCACCGGCCCATGCTGGCGGGCGTAGTCTACGGCCTCGCTGACCGCCTCGTAGACGGCGATCACGTCCTGGCCGTCCACGCGCGGCCCTTCCTTCATGCCGTAGCCGATGGCGCGCTTGACCAGCTCCGGCTGGGCGCTGGCCACCTCGACTGGCGTGCCCATGCCGTAGCCGTTGTTCTCGATCAGCCAGACCACCGGCAGATCCCACACCCCGCTCAGGTTGAGCGCCTCATGAAAGTAACCGTTGTTGGTGGCGCCGTCGCCGATGAAGCACAGCACCACGTCGTCCTTGCCGTTGTAGCGCGACTCCAGGGCGATGCCGGCGGCCAGCGGCAGATGGCCGGCGACGATGGCATAGCCGCCCCAGAAGTTGAGGTCGCGCTGCGCCAGGTGCATGGAGCCGCCCTTGCCGCCGCTGCAGCCAGTGCGCTTGCCCATCATCTCGGCCATGGCGACGTTGGGATGCATGCCGCGGGCCAGAGCGATGCCGTGATCACGATAGGCGGTGATGACGTGATCGGTGGGGCGCAGAGTGGCGACTGCCCCGACGCCGGTCGCCTCGTGCCCGCTGTACAGGTGCAGGTATACGCCGGTGATCTTCTTTTCTTTGTAGAGGATGTCACATTGAGTCTCGAACTGTCGGATCAGCACCATCTGGCGGTACCACTCCAACAGGGTCTCCCTGGATATTGCTGCCATAGGACTCCTCGCTGTGCATTCAGGTGGCAGGCGCGAATACGTTGGATTTTAGCCCTTATCATCCTGGATTTTAATGCATCGCGGGCATTTCGCATACGGCCAGAAGCGTTTGATCATCTAATCCTCAGCCAGAGCGCTGGTGGACAGCCGGCCGTCGAACCGCTCCTCTCAGCGCGGCGGCTCGTCTGCGGCGCGCAGCGCGGCGATTTGCCGGTCGATCAGGCGCTGCGCTGTAGGGCTTGCGCAGGCGTGAATGGCAAAAACATGAAATTCAGAAAGATTTCATGCACGTAGATTAGGTTGAAAGCAAAGCGATGTCATATACTACACTATGAAACATAAGCGACTATTGTCACGATCAGGTCGAATACAGATGGTTGATTATTTCACGACGGGCGAGCTGCTGCTCCATCGCGTCCTCCAGCAGTATCAACGCGAGATCGACGCGCTGCTGGAGACCAACCGCGATATTTCCAGCATCTTGGATGTACACCAACTGCTCGCGCTCATTTCACACCGCGCCATCGCTCTGCTCAACGCGGATCAGTGCATCTTCTTCGACCTGCATGTCGAGGATCAAACGCTGCGCCCGATGGCGGCGCAGGGCGTGGACGCCGAGCAGGTTTTGACCACGACGCTGAAAGTTGGCCAGGGGCTGGTCGGCCGGTGTGTGGCCGCCAATCAGGCTCTCATCGCCAATGATATCCGGTGCGGCCGGGATCAATCGTGCGCGGTCAGCTCCCACCTGAGCGATGTCATGCACACGATGGTGACGCCGCTGGTGGTGCGCGGCCGCCTGATCGGGGCGATGCAGGTCAGCCGCCTGCACAAGCTGCCGTTCGATGACAATCACTTGCAGCTTTTCGTCGGCTTCGCTCAGCAAGCGGCGGTGGCGCTGGAAAACGCCCGGCTGTACCAGGAGCTGGAAGCCCACGCCCAGCGGCTGGAGCGCGAAGTCGAAGCCCGTGTAGCTCAGGTGCGGCAGCAGGCGTCGTGGCTGCGCGCCATCCTGGGCGCCACGCGCGAGGCGATCATCGTGATCGATGACCAGGGCCGCGTGCAGCTCATCAACGCGGCGGCGCTGGAACTGTGGGATGTGACCGAGGCGGAGATCCTGTACCGGCCGCTGTCGGCGCTGGCCGGCCGCGCGCCGGTGAACCCGCCGGACTGGCCGGAGCGGTTGACGGCTGAAACGGTGGGCGAGGTGGAGATCGGCGGGCGAACCTTCAACTACTCGGTGTCGGCGCTGGAGGCGCCCGTTCAGGCCGGTTTCGTCTGCGTCTTGACCGATATCACCGCGCTGCACCGCCTGGACAGCCTCAAGACCCAGGTCATTCAGATGGCCTCGCACGATCTGCGCTCCCCGATCACCGCCCTCAACCTGCAAGCCCACCTGCTGCGCCGCGAACCGGCGCAGCTATCCGACTCGCAGCGGCGGGTGCTCGACCGGATGGAGACGACGCTGGAAGAGCTGCAGCGGATGGTGAGCAGCCTGCTCAACCTGGAAAACATCGAACGACAGGCGCGCGGCCTGACTGAGCGCGTCTCCATCCCACCGCTGATTCGCTCGCTGGTGGACGCGCTGGCGGATGAGATCGAGGCGCGGGGGCACACCGTTCAGGTCACGCTGGCCGACCCGCTGCCGATGATCTGCGGCGACTTGGTGCGGCTGATGGAAGCGATTCGCAACCTGCTGACCAACGCCATCAAGTACACGCCGGCGGGCGGCCAGATCACGGTGGCGGCCTTCCTGGCCGGCGACCAACTGTATATCGAGGTGACCGACAACGGCATCGGCATCGCCAGCGATGAGCTGCCGCAGGTGTTTCAGCCCGGCTTTCGCGCCTCGACGGCCATCGCCAGCGCCGAGCCTGGCACGGGGTTCGGCCTGAGCCTGGTGAAGCGGGTGGCCGAGCAGCACGGCGGCGACGTCAAGGTGATCAGCCAGCCCGGCATGGGCAGCACCTTCAGCCTGTGTCTGCCGGTCGAACTAGCCAGCCTGGCCGATTGAAGCGTCCTTGAACGTGCGCGGCCCGGTCTGGACGACGCCCACGCGCGGACACAGGTCGTACACCGGGCAGGCGGCGCACTGTGGATAGGTCGGCTTGCACACCGCGCGCCCGAACTGCACCATCAGACCGTTCCAGGCTGGCCAGTACTGGCGCGGCAGCTTCTGCTTCAACTCCTCGTTGATCCGGGGCGGGGCGTACATGTCCGGTTTGACCAGCCCCAACCGTTTGCCGATGCGCGCCACGTGCACATCTACGGTGATGTCGTCGTGGATGCCGTAGCCGGTCGCCAGCGTCAGCACCGCCACTTTCCAGCCCACGCCCTCATAGGCCATCAGGCGCTCCAGCGTGCGCGGCACCTGGCCGCCGTCCTCCGTCACCAGCCGCCGGCAGATCGCGCGCACGAAACGAGCTTTGTTCTGGTAGTAGGATACGGGGCGGATGGCCGCTGTGATTTGTTCATCGCTGAGCTGCAGCATCGCTTCAGGCGTGTCGGCCAGGGCGAACAGCGCCTGCGCCGCCGCGATGGTCTGCTCCTCGCGCGTTTGGGCGCTGAGCATCCCCGCGATGAGCGCCTGAAACGGGCGCCCTTCATAGTGACTGAGCGCGGTCGGCGGCCAGGCCTGGGCGGCGGCGGTCAGCCGTTCGTAGAGTTGGCGAATGCGTTCGGTCTCGTCCATTGGTCAGCGATCCTCCTGGGTCGGCCAGTATACCCGGCTGAAGGTACTACCGCCGCTCATCAAATCTCATAACTTCCGCGGCGGCTCCGCCGTTACAATGAGGACAGTACCCAGGCTCAGGCGTCTACAAGCGGCCTGCCCTTAAGGCTGTAGGCCGGCCGCGCCTGATCCGCCGACGGAGTGACCATGGGCATCAACCTGACCTGTCCGCAATGTGGCCAGCAGATGCGTTTTAACTTACAACATGTCGAGGTGCGCTGCCCCCACTGCGGCTATGTGCGCAGCACCGGGCTGGACGAAAAGGCCGCCGAGGTGCGGGCGCGCGGCCCGCGGCCAGCCGTGCAGCTGAGCCATGTGGGTGCAATCCATCCGCGCGCGCTGTCCCTGTTCTACACCGGCCACGATCATCTGTTTGAAGGCGACCAGCCGGCGGCGCTGCAGGCCTTCCAGCGCGCGCTGGAAGTCCAGCCCGATTTTTTGGACGCCCATCTGTGGATCGCCAAGTCCACCAGCGATGCCGATGAGAAGCGCGATCATCTGAGCACCATCTTGGCCTACAACCCCGGCCACCTGGAGGCCATCCGCCTGATGATGGTGCTGAACGGCCGGCTGACGCCAGAGCAGGCTGCGCAGACCGAGCGCGCCGGCGAGCCGCTGTATCTGAAGGCTGATGCGCCGGTAGCAGCCGAGGCGGCGGCGCTGCTGTGCCCGGTCTGCGGTGGGGATCTGACCGTACACGATGATGATGGCCGGGTCGAATGCCGCTTCTGCGGCTATACTGGGCCTCAGCCCAGCCCAGCCTCGAAGTCTGGCGATCTACTGACGGCGGCGCTGCTGGCGCGCAAGACGCAGCCGCTGCGCTGGTTGGTCGGCGAGCGCGTGCTGCACTGCCAGCAGTGCGGGGCGGAGCGCACGCTGACCGCCGCTCAGCTTTCCACCCGCTGCCCGTTCTGCGCCTCTAACCATGTCATCCAGCAGGATGCGCTCGGCTCGTTCACCCAGCCCGATGCCTTGATCCCGTTCAAGCTGACCCGCGCCCAGGCTGCGGCCGCCATCAAAGAGCGGCTGCGCGGCCTGCCCGAACGCCTGAGAGGCCTGCTGAACAACAACCGGGTGAGCCGGGCCAAGCTGGAAGGCTGCTATCTGCCGTTCTGGGTGTTCGACGCCGTGGTGGAAGTGTCGCGCACGCAGATCGTCAACCAGCCTTCAAGCAGCCGCGCGCAGCGCCTTCCCCCTTATGAGCGCGAGACTTTTCGGGACGCGCAGTACGATATCGAGGTGTGCGCTGTCTCGTCGCCGCCGCCGCACCTGACCGATCAGCTCGGCGAATATCACCTGCGCGAGGCGGTGGATTACGCGCCGGCGCTGCTGGCGGAATATCCGGCGCAGCTCTACAGCCTGGATTTCGATCAGGCGGCGCTGAAGGCTCGCAGCCTAGTGGCCAATGCCATGCGCACCAAATACACCCGGCGCGAACTGAGCGATGACCAAGTTTCGATCTACGTGTTCACCCAGGTGCTGCAGATGACGTTCCGGTTAGTGCTGGCGCCGGTATGGGTGGCGACGCTGGTCGAGCGCGACGGCGACCTGCGGCCGGCGCTGGTCAACGGCCAGACCGGCAAGGTGGTGCTGGGGCGGGCGCGAAAGCCCGGTTGACGGCGGCAACCGGGGCGCAGACGCCGACACGCAGCGGCCTGCGCCCTCGGCCTGGGACGAATTCAGCCTAAGCGGTCTGCGGCTCTGCCTGCCAGAATTCGGCGTCGTAGGCCGGCAGTTCGCAGCGCAGCGGCCGATCTTCCCGGAAGCCCAGCTCGTAGTCCGCCTGCATCAACTGGTGAATCTCGCTCGTGCCTTCGTAGATGACCGCGCCTTTGCTGTTGCGCAGATAGCGCTCCACCGGATACTCGTCGCTGAAGCCGTAAGCGCCGTGAATCTGCACGGCTTCCAGCGCCGCCTTCACGCTGTGGTCGGTGGCGTACCACTTGGCCAGGCTGGTCTCGCGGGTATTGCGAATGCCCTGGTTCTTCATCCAGCCCACGCGCATATTCAGCAGAAACGCTGTGTCGTACCACTGGCGCATGAAGGCGATCTTCTGTTTGATGAGCTGGTGTTCGGCGATCGGCTTGCCGAAGGTGCGGCGTTCCAGCGCGTACTTGACGCTCTCCTCCAGGCAGGCGCGTATCAGGCCGGTGGCGCCGCTGCCGACGGTGTAGCGCCCGTTGTCCAGGCACGACATGGCGATTTTGAAGCCCTCGCCTTCTTCGCCGAGGCGGTTGGCGACCGGCACTTCCACGTCCTGGCAGTTCACCCAGCCGGTGGAGCCGGCGCGCACGCCCAGCTTGCCGTGGATGTCGCCCGTCGTCACGCCGGGCATGTCGCGGGTGATGATGAAGGCGGTGATGCCGCGCGCGCCGGCGGCGGGGTCGGTTTTGGCGAAGAACAAGAAGTGATGCGCTTTCGTCGCCAGGCTGATCCACATCTTCTCGCCGTTGAGGATGTACTTGTCGCCGACGTGGCGGGCGGTGGCGGCCATGGCGGCCACATCGCTGCCCGCGCCGGGTTCGGTCAGGCAGAAGGCCGCATACGCTTCGCCCCGCGCCTGGGGCGTCAGGAAGCGCTGGCGCTGTTCTTCCGTCCCCCACTGGAGCAGCGCCAGGCTGTTGAGGCCGACATGCACCGACATGACCACCCGGAGGGTGGTATCGGCGCGTTCGAGCTCTTCGCACACCAGCCCCAGCGTGATGTAATCAAAGCCCTGGCCGCCGTAGCGCACCGGGATGCAGATGCCCAAAATGCCCAGTTCGGCCATGCGCGGGAGGAAGGCGGGGTTCATCTCCTGCCGGCGGTCCCACTCGGCGATGACGGGCATGACCTCCTTCTGCGTGAATTCGCGCACCATCCGGCGCGCTTGAATCTGTTCGTCGGTGAATGAGAAATCCATGGCGACCTCGAGGATAGATACAGGCGGACTGTTGGCAGCTATTGCCCGAAAAAAGCGGCCATATTTTGTTAGATTATACCATTCAAGCGCGGGGGCGTCCTCAGCCACAATACGTCATATAGCGTTTGCTCATGTACGCTCAGGAGCGTCTGCGCGTGTCCGCCCTGGCCAACACCCCCGATTCTGTTCCCGATACGCTGGTCACTACTTATCTGCACATGACCGATCCGGCGCAGTTCCGCCCGTCATTTCTGAACGATCCGCGCGTGATCGTGCGCCGGCTGGACTGCGCCGATGTACGCTTTTACCGTTTCCTGTACCAGACAGTGGGGGAACCGTGGCGCTGGCGCGACCGGCTGCTGCTAAGCGACGATGAACTGCGCCAGATCCTGGCGCAGCCGCACACGGTGGTCTACGTGCTGTACTATGACGGCGCGCCCGCCGGCTATGTGGAGCTGTCACACAAGGACAACGCCGTCGAGATCGCTTACTTCGGCCTGCGACCGGAGTACATGGGGCAGGGACTGGGCAAGCACCTGCTCAGCTATGGGATCGCCCAGGCGTGGGCGATGGGGGCGCGGCGCGTGTGGCTGCACACCTGCAACTTGGACAGCCCGCGCGCGCTGGACAATTATCTCAAGCGCGGCTTCAGCGTGTTCGACATCCACCGCAAGCCGATGCCCGCCCGCTACTGCTAGAGCCTCAACCCGATGGGCGTGGCGAGCGCTGTAGAGGAGCGCCGGTGTGCGCTGCTGCAGCGCCGGCAGGTGACCTAAGCGCTGAGCGTGAACACGTCTTCCGCCAGGGTGGGGTTCAGCTCCACCTTCACCGGCTCAGCTTCGAAATACGGATCGTCGTCCCAGAACGCGCTGATCGTCTTCGGCAGCATCAGCTCGCCCACTGGCGCTTGATCAGCGGACAGGCGCAGGCTGAACCGCTGTACCCGGTCGTTATCCGGGTTGGCGCAGGTCACCTGCACATATTCCAGCGTATAGTTCTTGCGCAGTTGAAGCTGGACGGCGTTGTTCAGGCGCGTATTGACGGCTTCCAGGCGGTGATCGCTGCTGGCGCTCAGGCGCACGAACGCTTCGCCCAGCGGCGTGAGCAACAGCGCGGCGATAGCCCACAGCCGCCCCTGCATCGAACGGATCTGTTCGGGCGTGTCGATCACTGTGACTGGTTGGCTGCCGCGCGCGCGCCGGTAAACCGAGCCGTCGAAGGCCTCGACACCGCGCTGCACTGCGATGCCGATGGGTTTCACCGCGAAGTCCCAGCGCAGCGCTGTCGGGAAGACGAAATGCGCCGAGGCATCCACGGGCACCCAGGCGCTCATCGGGCCGATTTTGGCGCGCGCGCGCCCTTTGAACTGCATGGTCAGGCTCTCAATGACTGGGGGCCGCAGACCATAGCGGGCGTTGATCGCCTGCTTGAGAAGTTCTTTGGCTGAGGGATCACCCTGGGCTAGTAGAAGGACGGGCAAAGCTGTACTCCTTCGCCGATGATCATCAAGCGACGCCTGCACAATATGCGTGTTGCGTCATCCTCATTTCACCAGCATGTTACTAACATTTGACTAAAATAAACGATGGTTTCACACTGAGTTGGTTCCCGTAAACCAGATTGCGGATCGAAAGCCATAAGGTATCACGCGGGCTGGGAGTCCCTTCGCACTAGCAGTGTTAGCAGCGAGAGTCGTCACTGAACTTCATAGACTTCGAATACAGGTTCGCCGTTACCCTGTTCAATAACTTTTAGCTGTCTCACCTGGCCATTTAATTTTCTAGTGGTCTCGAAGAAAGTTTGTCGGGGATAGTCTTCGCTTGTTATGACTAAAACGCCAGTGTAGGTAGGGCTGTGGAAGACGAAGAGTTTATCCTCTTGCAGCAGCGTCTCCATTTGTGAAAGGTCGCTACTAGGATAAAGGAATTGTTTCCACCGGTCAGTGGTATTCAGACGTCCTTGTGAAAGAAAGAGCAAATTGTAACACAAACCCCAATCCATGCAGACAACGTCACGGTTCTGAGCTTCCAAATAATCGTTGAGTTCGTAAATCGCATTCGACCACATGCCCGTCCCGCCTGTAGTCTCCAATACCTGGTGAACACGAACTGTGGCAAGAAAATTACCGATGAGCGTGAGCATTAAAGTGAGTAGAACCGCGCCACGTACAATGTTTGATGTTTTGCTAACAGCATCGCGCGTGACCAGCGTTGGGATGTTCTGGGTGGGAGAAGCAAAGGTATTCCAGATCAGAACAGCAGCGTAGGCGATCAGGATATGAGGGAATGGATAGATCACGAGTAAATGGTTATTGCTAAAGTTGGTAGGTGTAAAAATGCTCAGGAACAGTATCACAACGATCAAGGCGGCTAAACCGAGGATGAGTCTTAGATGGCTCATGGATACGCGCCGGCGCAGATAGAGCAGCACCGGCGCCGCTACGGCCAACAGCAGAACATAGGGTTGGATTGCAAACCATCGCTCTGAAACGATTCCTTGGTCACTGAAACCAGAAGTGTATTCTCTCTGACCTAGATAACCGTTTAGCAACTCCCATAAGGACGCTGCGCGTGTATCTAAGTTCTCCATCATATTGAGATTATTTACTCCTAAACTTGTCTTTTCGAAAGATGAGAACAATGATTTAAACGGGCCGCCACCCGTTAAGAGCACATATCCTATAAAAGGTGCTGCACCCAACGTAAAGCACAGCGCGCCAACGACTAGCATTCTCCAGCGATGGCGCAAGCGCTCCATCAACTCTCTGTATCCGAAAACCAATATAACTAGCCCACCAGCTATTAACAGCCAGACGAAGTTGGCTTTGTCGTAAACCCCAAGTCCAGCCAGAAACGCACCGATATAAAACCAGCGCTGTTTGCCTGAATGCCACCAGAGGGTTAGTGCGAGGAGCATAAACATCTTAATAATCATCATCGTGTTGATCGGGCCGATATCAGCGCGCGAGTAGAAGATGTACCCAGCGTCCGTCGCCAACAGCAGACCAGCGATAATCGCGACTCTAGCGCCAAACGCTTTGCGCGTTGCAAGAAACGTCAGCGCGATCGTCGCCATTCCAAGGACTATGAAGGTCAGGCGAACCGTGATGACCGTCGGCGGAAAGACTGCAAACAGAGGTATGAAAATTAACGCCTCAAAAGGCCCAGTATAGGGCATGATCATCAGCGGCACGCGGGTATTTCCAAACTGCAAGATGGAGCCCGGCACTTGATAGAATTCGTCCCCCACGTCATAGCCCGCGGCAGACATGGCCGGCAGCACTTGCAGCAACTCGTCATAGTAGACTCCCGGTAACAGCAGGTTGTGTGAGGCAAGGACAAAGTAGATGGCGAGCGCTGCGGTCAAAAAAACCAACCACCATCTCGTGACGCTTTGGATCATAGCAGCCTCTTTAACCCGAAAATTCATCGAAATTAAGGTCTGCGGCGTTCAGAATCCGATCAGCAATTTCAGCGCCGCCGCCTGACTGCCTGTTTACAGGTGTATCACTATAACACAATCTTACACGCTGCAGCTCTGCGATCAAGCTCAATTGATGAGTGCTAGCTGAGCAGCAGGCGCAGCCCCAGCAGCACCAGCAGCGCCAAGACCAACCGCCGGAACAGCCGAGGATTGACGTAGCGCTCCAGACGAAAGCCGACCAGCAGCCCCAGCAGCATAGCCGGCAGGGCGATCAGGTAGCCCTGCCAGACCGTGGCAGTGAAATTGCCGGCGAGCGCGTGGGTGCTGACCACCACCAGACTGTTGATCACGAACAGCCCCTGCAAACTGCTCTTGAACTCGGCTGGGTCCCAGCGGCGGCAGGTTCCGTAGATGACCAGCGGCGGCCCGCCCGTGTTGTAAGCGCCGGTGAACAGCCCCGCCGTGAAGCCGAAAGCCACCGCCCAGTTTGGATGGCGGATGTGCGGCAGACGGAAATTCAGCAGCCCATACAGACCATAGGCGGCGGCGATCGTCCCTAGCACCTTCGGCCCGACGACCTCATCGGCTCCCAACAGCAGCACGCCCAGCGGGATGCCGACCACTGATCCGAGCAGCAGCCGCCGCACCGTCTTGAAGTGAAGCGCGCGCCGATGGCGGATGAGCATCAGCGCCTCGCCGGTGATGGAGATGAGCGCCACCAGCGGCGCGGCCAGCCGCAGCCCCAGCGCCGGCGTCAGCAGCGGCATGGCCACCAGCGCATGGCCGAAGCCGGCCAAGCTGAGCGTGAGGAATGACAGGAAGACGATGGCCGCTAGAAAAACTGGAGACATAGCCGGCAAGCGTAGCGTCTAATCGACCATCTGCCAAGCGCCGCCCGAACCATCAGAGAGATGACGATCAGCCTTTGAATTGCTGGCGGCGCGGCGGTAGTATTAGGAGCGGTGATCACGCTGCCCGTGGGAAGGATGAACGCTATGACTCATGATCGCGCAGCGGCGCTGGCAGCCATCGCTGAGCAGGTACGCGCCTGCCGATTGTGCCGGTTGTATGAACGCGCCACCCGTCCCGTGCCGGGCGCGGGCAGTCCGCAGGCCGAGATCATGTTCATCGGCGAAGGTCCCGGCTATCACGAAGACCAGCAAGGCCTGCCCTTCGTCGGGCGTTCCGGCGAATACCTGAACTATCTGTTGAAGCTCATCGGCCTCACCCGCGACGTGGTGTTCATCGCCAACGTAGTCAAGCACCGCCCGCCGGATAACCGCGACCCGTTCCCGGACGAAATCCTGGCCTGCAAGCCCTATCTCGACCAGCAGATCGCCATCATTGACCCGCTGGTGATCGTCACGTTGGGGCGTTTCAGCATGGCGCGCTATTTCCCGAATGGGAAGATCAGCCAGATTCACGGCCAGCCGCGCTATGACGACGGCCGCGCCTACTATCCCCTGTTTCACCCGGCGGCGGCACTGCGCGCGCCGGAGCTGCGGCGCGATATGGAGGCCGACATCCGTCGGCTGCCCGAAGTGCTGGCCGAAGTCAAGCGGCGGCGAGCGGCCGGGCAAAATCAGGCTCAACGTGATTCGATCGACGAGCCGCCTGCCGGTCCGCCAAAACAGCTTTCGTTGTTCTGAACGCGAGCCGAGCTACAACTTGTCGATGAACTGAATCAGCCGGTGGAGGCTGCGCCGTGACAGGCGCGGACGAAAGCGGGGCGCGCCGATCGGGGATGTGAGCATCGCCCGCAGCGTCTCAGATAGGCTGCCCGACAGGCTGTAACCGGCGTACAGGTTCAACTGGTGACCCGTTTTCAGGCACACGCGCACCCCCATTCGGCGTCCGAGCGGCATATCAACAACTTCGGTCACGTAGACGCTGGGGATGCTGGCGGGCTGGTAGGGGCGGCGAGTCTGAGGTCGCAGGATCAGCCGGTAAGTGGTGACGGTCGCCGCCAGCGGCGGGATCGTGGCCACCCAGTCCGAGCCGCTGCAGCGAGCGATCTGCGCCTGGAACTCGCCTAAGACCGTCTCGCCAGGCAGCAGCGTCACGCCCGAAGGCTGAGTGGGGAGAGGCGGGGACGTCGTTTTAGGTTCGGTGCTGACGATCGTCATCGCTGTGCATCTCGCAAACCTTGGGCCGGACGTAAGCGCGGCGCAATTCGGGGGCGAAGCGGCAGGGCGATCATCTCTTGAAGGTCGCGCACCAGTTTGCTGCCCTGGCTCCAATCCACCAGCATGTAAAAGCGCCCGCCATCTTTCAGGTTGATGAGCACGCCGTCGCGCTTGCCCAGGCAGATGTTCCACACGCGGGCGATGTCATCGGCCCCGATTTTCTGCGCCTGGTCAGTGTAGCGCGCGTCTGGGAACACCCACAAGCGGCGGTTGGTGACCACGGCGCGCTGCCAGTAGCCCGCGCCGTGCCACTCGCCCCCTGCCCAATGCGCGAACTGAACCTTGTATCCTCCCAGCTTATATTCGCCAGCTTCAAACAACTTGTGCGGCATGTGTATTCATCCTGTTCAATTTGGCTCGTGCGTGGTCTGTGCTGCCCGCTGCGTTCGTCTTTTTCCCCCTGATCAGCGAACCGACGCCTTTACCAATTTTATCTTATAAGGGCTTCCCTAACAAATTCATAAAATTCGTATCGGTGCGCCCGTGCGGACGCGGATATAATCAGGGTGGTGGAAGGCCGCAGTAGGAGCGAGGATGGCGGAAGATGGGACTGGATGCCAGCGTCATGTGCACCTGCTATCGGGACGGCAAAACCACCCCCTGCCCGTTCCCGGCATCCTTCCAGTTGGATGATGAGGGGTTTCCGGCGCTGGATCCGGCGCTGGTCGAGCGCCAGCCTGAGGCTCAGGACGTGTTCGACGAGTGGCTGGCGACCTGCTGTCCGCATCCGGAGATGGAATTCGCCGCCGTTCATATCCCCAGTTGGAAAGTGTACCAGGCCTTTCGCGGGGCGCTCGAACAGGCCGGTTGGGAGCGCTTCCCGACGCTGCGCGACGCGCTGCCCACGAGCAATCAGGGGCAGACGCCCGCCGCTGCCGCCGCCGCCGCGCTGGCTGAGCTGGCGCATTTCCAGACCCTGGAGGCGGTGCAGCAGCCCTGCCTGGTGAACACCGAGACGGGCGAGGCGCTGGGCGATCTGTTCGCCGGGGCGCAGGGCCTGGTGATCTGGAGCGCGAGGGGCGGCCTGCAAATGGGCGTGGACGAGAACGGCTTCTACATCCGCGACGCCTGGGAACTGAACCGCGAGCTGTTCCGAGCGATGCGGTTTGAGCAGCGGCTGTTAGAGACCGACCGGCTGGATCAAGGGCAGTTGGTCGAATACCGGGATCTAGATACCGGACGCCGCTGCGTGTGCGCTGCGCCGGTGCGGGCGCTGATGCCCGATGGCTTCGGCCAGCTCCACCAAACCTACCCACGCACGCTGCACGTCGAGCGCCGCCCGGTATCGTTGCGCTACTTCAACGAGGTGATCACGCCGTTGGTGGCTATCTTTCAGGCGGCCGTCGCCACCGGCAACCCAGTCCGCTGGAGCTGAAGGACAGCATGATCAGCGGCGAGGGCGGCTGTGTCCCAGCGAGCGCTCATATATACCGCTCGCGGATCGAGGCGCTGGCGTAATCCAGGATGGACACGACGATGGCGATGGCCAGCACCGCCACGCCGGCGTCGCGGTAGCGCAGCAGGTTGATCTGCTGCTGCAGCAAGAAGCCGATGCCGCCGCCGCCCACGAAGCCGATGATGGTGGACATGCGCACGTTGATGTCCCAGCGGTACATGGTGAACGCGATGTAAGGCGGGATGATCTGCGGCACTACCGCGTACATGATCGTCTGCAGTCGGTTAGCCCCTGTGCTCTGCAGCGCCTCGATCGGGCCGGCGTCAATGTTTTCGATCTGCTCCGAATACAGCTTGCCCAGTGAAGCCACCGAGTGTAGCGCCAGCGCCAGCACCCCGGCGAATGGCCCAATGCCCACCCAGATGACGAACACCAAGCCCATGATCAGCGGCTCAATCGAGCGCAGCGCATTCAGGAGCGTGCGGGTCACCGTATACAGCACCGACCCGATCGGGAAGTTGGCCTTAGTCCCGGCCATCGCGCCCGCAACGCCGCCCAAAACTGCGCCGATCAGCATCGCCTGCACCACATAAGCATAAAACTTGATGCCCAACGCCTCGAAGGCCACGGTCTGCGGCGGCAGCGCCCCTTCCACCAGCGCCTGCCGAACGTTCAGCAGCAGAAAAGCGACCACAAAGGCGGCGGCCGCCCCGGACCACGACAGCACAGTGCGGATTGCGCGATCGGTCGTCGTCGGGTTTTCAGGGCGATGGACGAACCGGCGGTAGAGCAGCGGCAGGATCGCGCTGGCCATCCCGGCGGCGGCCACTGGCGTTAGCAAACTCAACCAGGCGGCGGTCAGGCCGATGGAGGCCGTCAATCCCAGCAGAATCATCCCCGCCAGCGCCCCCAGGATGCCGCCGAGCACATGACTCATGGCCGCGCTGGTGTGTTTCAACGCCTGGCGGGTGAGTGTCGAGCCGATAGAAGCCAGCGTGAATGCGCCGATGATGCCCCCGATCGGCACGATCGCCAGCTCGATCAGCGAGCCGAGCGAGCCGAGCAGCGCGCCCACATAGCCCAGCAGCCCGTCGCGGAAGGTGCTGCCGAACAACAGTCCTAGTCCGCCGATCAAGCCCAGCGCTGCGGTGGCGATCACCGCGAAGAGCACCGCGTTCAGCAGCGCCCGCGGATTGAACCCTGGGGGCATGACGGCGTTTCCGCCCAACTTGCGCGTAGAAACCACCGCACCCAGCAGGAGCAGGCCGGCGGTTGTCGCCCCGCTGACGCCGCTGAGCCGGCCTACATTCAGCGCCAGCAGGCCAATTTGCCCCAGGAGCAGCGTGCCCAACAGCCAGCCGAGCGGCAGCAGCGTGAAGCTCAAGAGCAGGCCGCCCAACGGCGTGCGCACCGGGTGCATCAAATTTTGCGCGGCGAAGAAGCTGAGGATGGCCGACGGCAGGATCGAGACGGCAGTCGCGATCAGCGCCAGGAAGATGGTCTCGACCATCTTTTCGATCACCAGGCCGGTAGTGTCGCTGAACCGCGGCAACCCGACCGGGAAGCGTCCTTGTACTTCGATGGTATGGGTCTGGCCGGCGCTGCCGCGGATGCGCGGCACTTCCACCTGCACGACGAATCCGCCGCTGCCATCGGTGATGAAGTTGTCACCGCTGGCGCCGACCACGCGCCGCACCCGCCGTTCACCGTCCGCCGCGATCCAGTTGACGCGCGCCAGCCCATTGGCCGCAAAGTTGTATCCTCGAACGGTGACGACTTCGTTCGCCCTGCCGCAGGCTGGCTCCACTACGATGTAGGGTTGGTCGCTGGCGACGACAGGCGAGGCTTCAAAAGCGTCCGGACAGCCGATCGTGAACGGCGCGGTGGCGGTCAATACTTCATAGTCTTGGGTGAAGACGTTGGGCGAGAGCAGCTCACGCAGCGCATTGCCGACGTTGCGCTGGCGCTGCGGCTCCTGCGGCACAGACAGATCAATGCGCGTCACCGTCCAGCCGTATGAAAAGATCACCAGGATGGCGGCGGCGGCCAGCAGCAGCAGCAAACGTCGCAGCGCACTTCTGGAGCGGGGCGGATTCGTATTCATGGATAGAATTCCCTAATGAATTTCGACCTCGACGGCATCTTCGCCATAGATCATTTTGAAACGCTCATTGTCGATCTCTTGCGGCAGCCCGTCAAATTCCAGCTTGCCGTCCTTCAGCGCGATGACGCGATCGGAGTAGGCGCGCGCTAGACTCAAGAAGTGCAGACTGCACAGGATCGTTAACCCATCTTCTTGATTGAGCAGTTCCAGATATTTCATCACCGAGTGCGATGTAGCTGGATCCAGGCTGGCGACCGGTTCGTCGGCCAGCAGCATCTCTGGTTCTTGCATCAAGGTGCGGGCGATGCCCACCCGCTGCTGCTGCCCGCCGCTGAGGGCGCTGGCCCGGTTGTAAGCTTTGTCGGCGATGCCCACCCTTTCCAGGGCGGCCAGGGCGCGCGCCTTCTCCTGCGGCGGAAAATAGTTGACTAGGCTGAACAGCGGGTTGATATAGCCCAGGCGGCCGGCCATCACATTGGTGATCACGCTCGACCGCTTGACCAGGTTGAACTGCTGGAAGATCATCCCGATCCGCCGCCGAATCTGCCGCAGCTCATCATCGGTGGCGGCGGTGATATCGATGCCGTTCCAGATGATGCGCCCTTTCGTCGGGTCGATGAGGCGGTTGATGCAGCGCAGCAGCGTCGACTTGCCCGAACCGCTGAGGCCGATGATGGCCACGAACTGGCCATCTGGGATCTCCAGGTTGATGTTGTCCAGCGCCATGAACCCGTTGTCGTAAATTTTGGTGAGATTTTCAATGATCAGCATCGCACGTCCTGCGACATACCGCCGAATAGAAATAGCGGGCAGCGGCATTCTGCATCCGCTACCCGCTCGATGGACGACAAGAGCCCGCGCCTAGCGTTTGAAGATGTCTTCCTCGGTCAGGCCCAGGATCTGGAACTGCAAGCGCACCGGGTCGTAATCGCGATCGGTGATCGGCGCTAGGCCGCTCCAGCCGTAGAAGTCTTCGCTGCCGATGGACTGCGCCCAACCATCCGTCTGAGCGAAAGCGTACAGCGCGTCCATGATCTGCGCCTTCAGCTCTGCCGGGAAGTCCGGGCCGAAGCTGAGCGTGTCGTTGGGGATCGGGGCGCTCAGGCGCAGGATGCGCACCTGGTCGACCACGTCCGGCGCGGTGCTGCGGATGTTGGCGCGCGCGTCCAGGATGCGGATATCGCCGACGAACAGATTGCCGTTTTCATCCAGGCGCGACTCGTCAACTGTCAGATCATACGGCTCGGGCAGATCGCCGATGCGCCAGGGCGCGCCGGGTACGAGCGGCGGGCTGAAGAAGGTCGTGCCGAAGTCCACCTCGCCGCTGTACACCGCCTGAACGACCTGGTTATGGCCGCCGGCTTCCACGCGCTGGCCAGGTTCAATGCCCGCCGCCTTCATCTCGACCGAGGGCACGATGAAGCCCGAAGTCGAGCCAGCGTCCGGATAGGCCCAGCTGCGGCCGTTCAGGTCGCCGAAGGTGTAGATGTCGCTGTCACGGCGCACGATGTAAGCCGCCCAGTACACGTTCCAGCCGCGGCGCACCGCGGCCGCCTCAACCTGCACGCCGCAGCGATTGTTCGCGATCACATAGCCGGCGGCCGGGATGAAGCCCATCGAACGGTCAGGCGCGGCGCACATCGCCTCAACGGTCGCCGCGTATGAGGTGGGAACGGCCACCTGGAACTTCAGGCCAGTCGCCTCTTCCAGCGCTTTGGCCATGACTTCGCCGCCGGTGGTGATGACCTGCGCTTCAACCGAAGGCACGAAGAACACCTGGATCGGGTTCGCCTCGCTGCCTAGCTCGTTTTGCGCCAGAGCCGTCGGGGCGACTACGCTTAAGATGAGCATGACCAACAGAACTGCAAGACCGAATTTGGGGCGCATAGATTTTTTCCTTCATCTCAGTTGGTTTGAGCGAATGATCTGCTGCCGCGCAGTGGAGCGAGTTTGAGGCAGATCAGGCACAAATGTAGCGCTCAATATTTAAGAAAATGTTAAGCGTCGACAAAGCCTTGGTCGTCAGGCAGGGGCGCGGTCAACCGCGCAGCGGCAGCACCAGCTCCTTGTGGAAGTTGGTGAGCGACACCAGCGCGCCGGTTTCGTCGATCAGGAATGTATCTTCCAGCCGCACCCCGAAGCCGCGTTCAGGATAGTACAGCCCCGGTTCGATGGTGATCAGGCTGCCGATCAGCAGCCGGTCGTCTTTGGCCAGGTGGCTGAGCGACGGCCGTTCATGGATGTTGAGGCCGACGCCGTGCCCCAGGCTGTGGACGTACCCCTCAGCGGCGCTGGGGTGGCTGCGCAGCGTCGGGTGGCCGCGGCTCTCGAAGTAGTCGAGCACGGCGTCCTGAAGCGTATGTGCCGGTTGGCCGGGCTCGGTATAGGCGGCGACCGCCGTCTGGAAGGCAGCCAGCACGTCGTCATAGGCGGCCTGCACCTCGGCCGGCGCGCAGCCGATGCACCAGGTGCGGGTGGCATCGTGGTGGTAGCCCCCACCCAGCGCCCGCGGGAACAGGTCGAAGACGATGGCCTGCCCCAGCCGCAGCGCCTGGCCGTCGTCGCCCCGGCTGTGGGGGAAGCCCGCGTCGCGCCCCTGGGCGAAGATCATGCCGGTGTCTTCCAGTTCATGGTCTAGCAGCGCCCGCCGCACGAAGCGCTTGACGGCGCCGATGGTCAGCGGCTGGCCATCGGCGTCCACCACCCGGTCGCCATCGGCGCGGTGGCCAGCGATGAACGCCCAGGTCGCCTCCAGGACGGCGCTGGTGGCCGCTGCTACCGCCTGGATGCGGGCGATCTCGGCGGCGTCCTTGGTGACGTAGGCTTCGTCGAACAACGTCATGCCCATCTCGCCGACGAACTGGTAAGCCGGGTAGGCCGCCGCTGCCCGCTTGACCATCTCCAGATAGATGTTGATGCTGCCCGACCCGTACACGCCGACTTTGCCCGGCGGCACGCCGAAGCGTTCCAGGCAGCGTCCCCACAGGGCGACGGTCGCCTGGCTCCGGTCGCCCTGGGCGGCCTCCACCAACTGCGCCCAGTCCAGGTCGTGGAAAGAGTAGACAGCCAGGCCGCTGCGGGCGGCCTCCTCGGTCTCCATCGGGTTGACGACCAGCAGCGGCGCTTCGCCCCGGCGCTTCAGCGCCAGGCCGCCGGTGATGTGCGCGCCGTTGGTCAGATAGGCGCGGGGCGGGTTATCGTGGCCGTCGCCGACCACTAGCAGCGCGACGAGGTCGCGAGCCTGCATCAGACGATCCAGATCAGACTTCATGATCTCTGCTCCCGGAAGGATCGAGGCGCGGTTCAGCGGCTGATGGGCGGCATATCCCGCAGTAGATCGGTCACATCGTCCACGACCATGGCGAACAGCGTCTGCATCTGGTCGTCGCTGATCTGGTACGGGCCGCCGAAGCTGCCGTCGCCCAACGCCGTCCGCATCGCCGCCGGATCGGTGACGCCGGCCAGGTTCACATCGGCTTTTGAGCCGGCCGGCGACTCGGCGACCCGGTTGAAGGGGAAGTTCTCACCCCAGTTGGCATGGTTGATCCGCGCCTGGAAGTGGGCTTCAAAGGCGCGGGCGGCCGTCTGCTGCCACCAGTTGTACCAGATGAGGCCGATCTCGCCGCGGTCGCGCAGCGCCTGCAGCGCCGGCGGGACGGTGTTGCCGCCGTGGCCGTTGAGCACGAAGAAGCGGCGGAAGCCGTGCCGGCGCAGGCTGTTGACGACCTCGGTCACGACGGCGTGGAAGGTGGCCTCGCTCAGGCTGATCGTGCCGGGGAAGGCCATGAAGTAGTCGCTCATGCCGAAGTTCAGCGGCGGGGCGACCAGCACGCGCTCGCGCTCGGCGGCGGCCAGGGCGATTTTTGACGGGATGAGGATGTCCGTCAGCAGGCTCAGGTAGGCGTGCTGTTCGGCGGCGCCGGTGATGAGGATGATGCGGTCGTCGGTCTGGAGATACGACTCGACATCCATCCAGTTGAGATCTTCCAATCGCATGAGCTGCGCTCCTTACGCGTGGGGGGAACCGGCTCTCAAGGATAGCGCAGCCGCGCACGCTCGCGCAATCTGCTATGATTGACTTCAGGGCAATCGCTTCAAATTTGCTGTGCGAATGCAGTGCAGTTCGGGATTGTGATGCGCTGTGAATGACGACCTGATCTTGAGCGAGCGCCATCCAGCCCGCGCGGACGCGGTCAAGAACCGGCGGCGGCTGCTGGATACGGCGCGGCGGCTGTTCGCCGCCCACGGCGTGGAGGCCGTCTCGATGAGCGCCATCGCCGCAGCAGCCGGCGTGGGCAAGGGCACACTCTACCGGCACTTTGAAAACAAGACCGAATTGTGCCAGGCGCTGCTCGACCACGATCAGCGCGCCCTGCAAGCAGAAACGCTGCGCCGTCTGCGCGATGAACCAGACCCGCTGCAGAATCTTCACTGGTTTATGCAGGCGGTGGCAGCTTTTGTAGTCCGCAGCGGCGAGCTGTTGTGCTCTGGAGCCGGCGGCGCGGTGCTGCCGCCGCTGGAGCACCCGGCGCATTACTGGTGGCGGCAGACGATTCGCAGCCTGCTCGATCGGCTGCAAGCGCCCGGCGACCGCGACTACACGGCTGACCTGCTGTATGTGATGCTGGACGCGCGCACCATCGCCTACCAGCGGCGCGTCCAGGGCTATTCGCTGGAACGCATCGCCGCCGGCCTGATCGCCGCGCTCGACCGCCTCCTGTCTTAAGCGGACGCTAGTCCACTTCTAACGCCGTCTTCATGGACATCCCGGCTGATGTCAATTATGCTATGTTTCGGCCCACAGGCATCAGCCGAGGGCGCAGCCGCTGCGTCCTCATTTGATTCCCGCCGGCGGCAGACCGCGCCGGCTGGTTCTCCTAGCCGCTTCAGCAGTTCAGGTATGATGAGTAGGAGTCCACGGCGATGAACAGCGCGCATCCTTTCGACATCCTCAACGGTCATAACTTCATGAGCTTGACCACGTATCGGAAGAACGGCCAACCGGTGCCGACGCCGGTGTGGTTCGCCCGTGACGGCGACCGGCTGGTGATGCTCACGCAGCGCGAGTCGGGCAAGGTCAAACGCATCCGCCACACGCCGCGGGTGACGATTGCCCCGTGCACGGCGCGCGGCGATTTGTTGGGGCCGTCGGCCGAGGCGGTCGCCCGCCTGCTGGAGCCGTCTGAATATCCGGCGGCCATCCGGGCGCTGAACCGCAAATACGGCCTGCAGAAGCGCCTGTTCGAGCTGATGTGGCGGCTCACCGGGCGCGGGCGCAGCGTCGTCTACCTGGAGCTGATGCCGGCGTAGGCGCCCGCGCCGGTCAGGCTCTCCCCTCAGCACCTCGATTGGCCTGATTGACGCGCCTTGAGCGCTCGTGCTATAGTGAAGTCAGTATATGATCATATATTTTTATATTGATACAAAGTATCGAATCGCTCCTGGACGAGCTGCATGGCCGAGAGGATCTACACGGTTCAAGGGATGGACTGCGCCCACTGCGCGCAGGAGTTAGAGGCCGGCATCGCCCGCCTGGACGGCGTCCGGGCGGTGCGGGTCGATTTCGCCACGGCGCGGATGCGCGTCGAGGGTGACGCGCCGTTCGAGGCGCTGCAGCAGCGGGCGCAGGCGCTGGGCAAGACGCTGGCAGCGGCCAAGGCTGGGCGGGAGCGGCAGTCCCCGCCGGGGCCGGGCGGGGCGCTGGGCTTCGCCCGCTACCTGCTGTGGCGGCGCGAGACGCAGTTGGCGCTGGCGGGCGGGGCGCTGCTGGCGCTCGCGTGGGCCGCCGGCCTGGCGCAGCTCGACCCGGACGCCGCCCAAGCAGGCTACATCCTGGCGACGCTGGTGGCCGGTTACCCGGTGGCCTGCAGCGGGCTGAGCGCCCTGCTGGTCAACCGCGATTTCAACATTAACCTGCTGATGACGCTGGCCGCCGCTGGCGCTGTCCTGATCGGCGAGACGGCCGAGGCCGCCACCGTCATCTTCCTGTTCGCGGTGGGCGAGGCGCTGGAGGGCTACACCGCCGATCGCGCCCGCGCCAGCCTGCGTGGGTTGATGGAACTCGCGCCGGCGGAAGCGATCCGGCTGAATGACGGCGGCGGCGAAGAGCGCGTGCCGGTCGAGGCGCTGGCAGTGGGTGACCGCATCCTGGTCAAGCCGGGCGAACGCATCCCGATGGACGGCGAGGTGATCGCGGGCGAGAGCGGCGTCAACCAGGCCCCAATCACCGGCGAGAGCCTGCCGGTGCACAAAACGCCGGGCGCGGAAGTCTACGCCGGGACGATCAACGGCGGCGGCGCGCTGACGGTGCGCGTCACGCGGCTAGCGGCGGACAACACCCTCAGCCACCTCATCCGACTGGTCGAGGAAGCCCAGAGCGCCCGCGCGCCCAGCCAGCGGTTGATCGACCGCTTCGCGCGCTATTACACGCCCAGCGTCGTGGCGGCGGCGGCGCTGGTGGCGACGCTGCCGCCGCTGCTGTTCGGCGCGCCGTTCGCCAACCCGCTAGACGGCGGCCAGGGCTGGCTGTACCGGGCGCTGGAACTGCTGGTGATCGCCTGCCCGTGCTCGCTGGTCATCAGCACGCCGGTGACGATCATCAGCGCTATCACGGCGGCGGCGCGGCGCGGCGTGCTGATCAAGGGCGGCGCGCACCTGGAGGCGCTGGGGACGGTGCGGACGGTGGCGTTTGACAAGACTGGCACGCTCACGTCGGGGCGGCCGGTGGTCACCCAGACGCACGCCGTGGAGTGCGCCAGCGAACAGCCGTGCCCTTACTGCGACGATCTGCTGGCGCTGGCGGCGGCGGTCGAGCGGCGCAGCGCCCATCCGCTGGCGCGGGCTGTGGTCGAAGCGGCGCAGACGCGCGGCGTCGACGCGGTCTATGCGCCGGCTGAGGCCGTCGAGATGCTGGCCGGGCGCGGCGTCCAGGGCGTGGTGAACGGCAAACAGGTCACGATCGGCAGCCATGAGCTGTTCGATCTGGAGCACCCGCATGGGCGGGAGATGTGCGCCTGGGTGAGGGCGGCGGAGGCCGACGGCCAGTCCACCATGCTGCTGTGCGACGGCGACCGCGTGCGCGGGTTCATCGCCGTGGCGGACGAGACGCGCCCGGAGAGTCGGCAGGTCATCGCCGAACTGAAGGCGCTGGGCGTGCAGACGGTCATGCTGACAGGCGACAACGCGGCGGTGGCGCAGGCTGTGGCTGCACGGGTAGGCATAGACGCGGCGCGCGCCGGCCTGCTGCCCGCCGACAAGGTAGCGGCGGTGCGCGCGCTGCTGGCGGACGGCCCGGCGGCCATGGTGGGCGATGGCGTCAACGACACGCCGGCGCTGGCGGCGGCCACGGTCGGCATCGCCATGGGCGGGGCTGGCAGCGCTCAGGCGCTGGAGACAGCCGACATCGCCCTGATGGCCGACGACTTGAAGCAGCTGCCGTATGCGCTGCGGCTGGCGCGCTTCGCCCGGACGCTCATCCGGCAGAACATCGCCGTCAGCATCGGGGCGAAGCTGTTCTTCATGGCCTTGGCGGTCGCCGGCCTGGGCACGATGTGGCTGGCAGTGTTCGCCGACATGGGCATGTCGCTGCTGGTGACGCTCAACGGGATGCGGCCACTGCGGTTGAAGTGAGCTCTGCCCGGCGGTCAGGCCGTGGCCCGCGCCTGGTACCAGCGGCCGGTGGCGGCGATGGCGGTCTCCAGCGGCGTTTGGATGTCCCCGAACGCCCGGATGAACTCGCCCGCGTCCACGATTGAACGGCCTACCGAACTAGCCCAGCGCTTCGTCATAGCTGTGCCGCGGCAGGATGAACAGCCCCGTTAGCTTTGATGTACGACTGCGCTCACCGCACCTGGATGACCGCGCCCAGGGCATTGTAACCGGTGGCTGGCTCCCACATGTCCGCGTTGGCCAGTCGCATGCTGTAGGCGGGCAGGCCGTACAACGTAGGGGCGGGATCGGGCAGGTGGAGCAGCACCGCATAGCTGCCGGCCGGGGCCTCTGGCGGGATCACGCCGCTGAGTGCCAGCCTAATCGCCCCGTCATCGGGGAGCCAGCGCCGCGCATCCGGCGCTGCGTCTAACACCAGCCGATATTCAGCCCCGGCGGCGGCGTTTCGCAGCACCAGCTCAAAGCCGCGCGGGTTGTAAGGGCTGGCAAAGCCGACGTTTTGCAGCGTCAGCAGGATGTCCACGCGCTGCCCTGCTTCGCCCCGCCGCGGAAAATCGCCGCTCAGCAGCACCAAGCGATAGCCCAAGCGCCGCGCAATTTCCTCATAGCAGCCGCCATAGGCCCAGCCTTGCAGCACACCCGGATGATAATCCCGGTTCAGGGTGCTGAAGCGCAGCAGCGCCAGATCGGCCAGAGCATTGTCGCAGCCGATATAGGGCGCTGCGTCTTCGGCGTCATTGCAGGTTTCGCCGCCCTGCGGCACATAGCGGTTGTCGCGGTGCAGATATTGGCGCAGCGCCGCGCGTTTGGCCGGGTCTTCAGGATAGGTTCCCCAGTCGGTGAACGACGCGAGGAAGCAGTCATTGTGCGCCCCGATGCGGGCTTTGTCCGTCTGCTGGAGCGACTCGGCGAGCGTGGTCGGGGCTGCCCCGAACAGGTCTTGCTTGTAAGCAGGGTAGCGGATAGCCAACATGCGATCGCGGGGTAGAGCGTCGAGCAGACCAGCGATGATCTGGCGGGAAGCGTCGTTCAGCCCTGTGTTATCATCCACCAGATTATGGGTGGAGCTGTGCCATTCGCCCCACGCGCCGACGAAGCCGATCTCCATGAAGGCGATGACGTCGGCGTTGGCGCGCAGCACCGGCGTGAGCTGCTCAATGTGGCGCAGCACAAGCTCGAGGGGCGCGTCTGGCTCTGTGAACGGGTATTCTCCGCCCATGGGGAAATTGTACGCAGCGCGCGGGATGACTTTCATCCCCGCCCGCCGCGCCGCTGCGAACTGTTCATCGAGGTAGACCAGCGCGGCATCGGTCAGCGGTCGATCGCGGAACTCGTCGAACAGCAGGTACCAGCGCAGCAGGCTCACGCCCTCATCGCGCAGGGCGCGGAGGGCGGTTTCATCTTGTTCGCTCAGCGCCTCGCCGATCCAGAACGGCGCGTCCTGCGCGTAAAAGCCGCGTTCCGGGTTGGGGAAGTTTTCTGGCGAGGGCGTGTAAACGATGATCTGGCGCTCCGCCTGCGCCAAGACACCCCCTGCCAGCCAGATGCACACGACCCACGCCAGCCCATGTTTCCTAAGCATATCTGCACCCGCATACACTGCGACGTTTTCGGGCATTGTAGCACAGGCGCGCTTGCGTCCACTACGTAAGTGGAGTAGGTTCATTAAGAAGCCGTTTGACCTACGGTCAGTAAAGGCGCTACAATACACGCATATTTGCGCATTATTTCCCGCCGTAATCCGTATTTCATCCCGAATGGGAGGTTGGGCCGTGAGTCGTTGGGCAAATAAATATGTGATCGGCCTCACGGGCAACATCGCTGTCGGCAAAAGCGTGGTGCGCCAGATGCTGCAGCACCTGGGCGCTTACACCATTGACGCGGATAGTCTGGCGCATCGCGCCATGGCCCCGGGCGCGCCGGCCTACAAGCCGATCATCGAGACTTTCGGCCAGTTTGTCCTGGATGCGGAGAAGAACATTGACCGGGCGCTGCTGGGCAATATCGTCTTCGCCCGCCCGGAGGCGCTGGCCAAACTGGAGTCGATCATTCACCCGATCGTCGGTCAGGCGATCGCCGTGCTCGTCGCCCGCGCCAGCCAGCCGATGGTGGTCATCGAGGCCATCAAGCTGTTGGAGGGCGATCTGGCGAGCGCGGTGGATGAGATCTGGGTGGTGGATGCCTCGCCAGAGACGCAGCTTCGGCGGCTGATGGTTCAGCGCAAGATGTCGGAGGCGGACGCCCGCCAGCGCATCGCCGCCCAGGGCGCTCAGGCGGACAAACTGGCGCGGGCGAACGTCGTCATCAAGAACGACGGGAATGTCGAGGAGACGTGGAAGCAGGTGCAGGCCGCCTGGAACACGGTCATACGCAAAATGCAGGCCGCCGCCCAACCGGCGCCCGCTGCGCCCGCCGCGCCGCCGCCTCAATCCGCCTCGACCGCGCCGACCGCGCCGCTGACGCAAACGGCACGACCGGCTGCCCCGGCCGCGCCGATCCAACGCCCCGCGCCGCCGCTCGCGCAGACAGCGCCGCTGCAAGCGTTCAAGATAACGGTGCGGCGCGGCATGCCTTCTAACGCTGAGACGATTGCCGGGTTCATCAGCCAGGTCACTGGCAAAACTATTAGTCGCATGGACATCATGATGGCTTTCGGCCAGAAGAGTTATCTGCTGGCGCAGGATGCCACCGGTCGTGTGCTGGCGGTGGCTGGCTGGCAGGTCGAAAATCTGATCACGCGTGTGGACGAGCTGTACCTGGCGCCGGGCGTCCCGCCGGCGCTGGTCATTCAGGACTTGGTGCTGGCGATCGAGCAGGCTTCGCGCGACTTGCAGAGCGAGGTCGCCTACATCTTCCTGCCGATGGACACGCCTAACGACACGTTTCAGGCGTTCGTGCGCAACGGCTACGAAGGCACGACGGTGGACCAGATCAAGATACCGGCGTGGCGCGAGGCGGTGCAGGAAGTGCTGGCGGACAGCGATGAGCTACAGATTTTGACCAAGAAGCTGCGCGAAGACCGGGTGCTGAAACCGATCTAAGGTTCATATGAACGTGCTGAACGTGCTCACTAATCTCCCCCTGGTGCGCTGGATGATGCATCATCCTCGGCTGGCCGCCTGGATTGTGCTGTCGCTGGGCATGGTGATCCTGCTGGTGATCGAAGCCCGCGATGTAGGCCTGCTGCCGACGCAGTGGCTGGCCATCATCGCGGCGACGGTGCTGGTGGCGGGCGCCTGCGTCTGGATCATCAGTTGGGAAGACCAAGACGAAGACCAAGACGAAGCCGAAGCTGAAGCCCAGCCCCCCAAATCCTGACACGCGCTTTTCTTGGTGAAGCAGCCAGCCGCCCGGCGCAGCAATCCGGGCGGCTGGGGTTCATCCGTCAACTGGCCGCCAGCGGCAGGCCCCACACTTTCACGCCGCCGGCGCTGTCCGTCGAGAGCAGCGCGGCTCCGTCTGGGCTGAAGCTCAGATTAGTCACCGCCGCCGAATGGCCGGTCAGCGTGGCCAGGGGCGCGCCGGTCTGCGCATCCCACAGCCGCACCGTCTGGTCGTCGCCGCCTGAGGCCAGCAACGCGCCGTCCTCAGTGAAAGCCAGCGCGGTGACCGCGCCGGTGTGACCGGCCGCCAGCGGCCCCGGCGCGATAGCTGTGCCGCCGGAGACGTCCCACAGCCGGACGCTGCCATCTGCGCCGCCGCTGGCCAGCAGCGCCCGCCCTTCAGCCGAGCGAACGGCGGCCAGCGCCGTCACTGCGCCCGCATGGCCGCTGACCGAAGCCAGGGGCGCGCTCGTTCGCCCGCTGACCAGCGTGATCTGGCCGGCGGCGGTGCCGAACGCCCACTGGTCAGCCGCGACCAAGACGGCCGGGGCTGACAGCGGCTGGCCGGCCCGGATTTCGACCACCTGGCTGGCGTTCGCAGGGCTGATGGCAGCACGCGCCGCTGCCGGCGTGGGCGTGGGCAGCAGCGGCATACCCTGGGCATCCACCGGCTCTAGCCAGTAGACGCCGCCCTGGCCTTCGGCAGTCCAGCCAAACGTCGTGTTGTACCGCACCTGCCACCATACGATCTTGTCGAGGGTGCTGCATCGCGGGCCGTCGAGCACCGTGAAGACTCCGCCCGGCGGGATCTCGCCGATTTTGTCGCTGCTGGAGCCCGGCTGAGACCGGAGGTTGTTGGGGAAGCCCCCCGGCACCACCCGCCCCTGTGCGCCGACCGACAGGCGCGGCGGCAAGTAGGCGGGGTCGTTCGGCGGCGGACAGGCCGCGCGCGGGTCAGCCGTCGGGGCGGCGCCGGTCGTGCACAGCACGACGATGCGGCCATCCGCCGATACGCGGTAGTCGTAGCTGGTTCCCTGGTACGACAGGATGAACTGCGTGCCGTTGGTCAGCACCTGGGCGTACATCTGGCCAGGCTGCGGGCAGCCCAGGCTGGCATCCGGGAAAACTTTGACCTCGAAAGACCAGCTCTGCAGGTCGGCCAGCGTTACCGGGCGACCGACGCGCGCGCTCAAGTCGGCCAGCGCCGCCTCCAGGCCGGGCGGCGTCTGCGCCCGCGCCGCCCGCGGCAGCAGCGCGGCCACCAGCAGAGCCAGTGTGAGCCATCGGTACATGGGATCGCCTCCTGAATGCAACAATCGGTGAGCGATGACCGAATTGTAAACCGCTTGGAGGAGAGGGTAAATGCCGGTTGGCCGGCGATCGGCTGGCGATCCGCGCCTACAGGTGGACGGTCACCCGGACGCGGCCAAACTCTAGCTCGTCGCTGTCGCGCAGACGGTAGCGGCGACGCGGCGTGAGGAGCAGGCCGTTCAGGCGCGTGCCGCTGGCGCTCTGCAGGTCTTCGATATAAAAGCTGCCGTCCTGGTAGCTGAAAGCGGCGTGGCGGCGCGAGACGCCGTGCTGGGCTGCGCCGTAGGCGGTCAAGTCGAGATCAGGGGCCTGGCCAGAGCTGCTGACGCGGCCCACCAGCGCCCGGTCGGCGATGGGCAGGTCGAGCGTCCCCGTGCGCTCGTCGCTGACGATATGCAGATGCAGCCGGTGAGTGACCATGGGTTGGGCGTCAATAGACACAGGCACAAGTCCTGGCGCGATGCGGTCAACGGACAACCCCAATTATGAGGCGCAATCTACCGGTTGGCAATAGCTCCAGCGTACCGTAGAATCGCGGCAGGTCAGGAGAAATGGCGATGGGCATCAAACGGCTGGTCATGATGCTGGCGCTGCTGCTGCTGGTGGGGGGCAGCGCTGGAGCGCGCAGCATCCGCCAGGGCGACCAATGTATCATCGGCGCCGACGAGACGATCGAGGGCAGCTTGTTCGCCCTGTGCCGCGTCCTGGTCATTGACGGCGTGGTCGAGGGCAATCTGTTCGGCGCGGCGGCGTCCGCCGAGATCAACGGGACGGTGGCGGGCGATATTTACCTGGTGGCCGGGCAGCTGGTCGTCAACGGGGCGGCCGGCGACGACCTGCACTTCGCCGGGCCAGCGCTGCGGGTGCAGCCTGGGGCGCGGTTCACCAGCCCGCGCGGCGACCTGATCAGCCTGAGCGTCAGCACCATGCTCGCGCCGGAGACGCGTATTCCCGGCAGCGTGGCCGCCCTGGGCTATCAACTGGCGCTGCAGGGGCAGGTGGATGGCGAGGTCGGGTATCTGGGGCAGGCGCTGCACCTGAGCGGCGCGGTCGGCGGCGACGTGGACGCCATCGTCGGCGGGGCGCCGTCGTCCGGGGTGGTGGACTGGTTAGGGTTATTGTTTCCCTCGCTGCTGCAAACCCACGTTTTGGCTTCCGGGCTGGTGGTGGACCGCGGCGCGCGCGTCGGCGGCGACCTGCGCTACACCAGCCCCGACGAGGCGGCCATCGCCGGGCAGGTAGAAGGCCAGGTCATCCATACCGCGATCGTCGTCCAGCCCGATCTGACGCAGATCATCAGCGAAGAAGAGGGGAATTCGCGCTCGCTGGGCATGTATCTGTCGCAGGCGCTGCAGGAGTTTCTGACCTTGGGCGCCCTGGGCGTCGTTGGGCTGGCGCTGGTTTACCGTCCGTTTCAACAGCCGGCGCTTTATCTGAAGCCGCGCCCAGTGCTGACGCTGGCCGCCGGCGCGGCGACGCTGGCGCTGTCGCTGCCGGTGGCGCTGGCGGCGGCGGTGTTCAGCCTGCTGACGACCTACCTGGTAGCCCAGCTTCAGTTGGGCGGGCTGACGCTGGTGACCGGGACGATCCTGGCGATCGCCAATGTGAGCGGCGTGGCGCTCTTTTATCTGGCCGCTGTTTTCCTCAGCCGGGTGATGGTGGCCCTGTTCATCGGGCGGCTAGTGGTGCAAACCGCCATCGGCGATGATGGCAGCGCGCGCATCACCTATATCAGCCTGTTCGCCGGGGCGTTGATCGTGGCGCTGCTGTCGGCGCTGCCGGCCGTCGGCGGCCTTGTAAACCTGGCGGCGGTGATATTCGGCCTGGGCGCGCTGGCGCGGGCGGTCTACAGCCTGCTGCGGCACAGCCGCGGCCGGCCGCCGATCGTGCCTTTTTGGCCGCCCATCGACAGCCAGGAAGGCGAGCCGCCGTTTCCGCCGCCCATCGCCGATGATGCGCCCCGCATGCCCGGCATGGACAATCTGCCGCCCGGCTTCCGCTGGTGGGACGATTGAGCGCGCCCCGGCGGCGGTGTATAATGCTTTCTTGCCGGGCGCAGCGGCGGCGGGGTAGGAAACAGGCGTGCCGATTCTGAAAGAAGGTCAATTGGATGTCATCAGCCACAGCGTGGAACAGACGCAGCGGCTGGGTGCCCGGCTGGGGGGGCTGCTCCAGGCCGGCGATGTGATCTGCCTGTCGGGCGACATGGGCGCGGGCAAGACCGTCTTCGCCGCCGGCATCGGCCGGGGGTGGGGCGCGCAGACGCCGCTCACCAGCCCGACCTTCAACCTGGTGCACGAACACACCCGTCCGACCGACTCGCAGCGGCTGTACCATCTCGACTGCTACCGCCTGAAAGGCCCAGCCGACCTGGACGCGCTGGACTTCGACGACATCCTCAGCGGGCGCGGGCCGGTGATCCTGGAATGGCCGGAGCACATCGAGCCGGCGCTGCCGCGCTGCCGGCTGTGGATCGAGCTGCGCGTCCTGGAACCGACGCGGCGCAATTTCATCTTTGAAGGCGTGGGCAAGCGCTACGAGGAGCTGATCACAGCTTTTCGTGAACAAACGTTTGGGATATGAGCCATGCTGCTGGCGATTGACACGGCCACGCAGATTATGAGCCTGGCGCTGCACGATGGCCAGCGGCTGCTGGCCGAACAAACCTGGCATACGGCCAACAACCACACGCTGGAGCTGGCGCCGGCGGTGCAAGCGCTGCTGCGGCGCTGCGGCGTGACCGTTGAACGGCTGACGGCGGTGGCGGTCTCCACCGGGCCGGGCTCGTATTCCGGCCTGCGGGTGGGGGTGGCGCTGGCGAAAGGGCTGGCCGCCGCGCGCCGGCTGCCGCTGGTGGGCATCTCGTCGTTCGATACGCTGGCCGCCGGCCAGCCCTACTACCAGGGCGGGCTGCTGGTCATCATCCAGGCCGGGCGCGGGCGCATCAGCGTGGCGCGCTACCAGTGGCGTAAGGGCCGCTGGGGCGGGCGCGGCGAGCCGCAGTTGATGGACTGGGATACGCTGTTCGCCAGCATTGACGGCCCGGCCTATTTGACGGGCGAGATCAACGACGCCGGCCTGCAGGCGCTGGCGGCAGCGCGGGCGAGCGGCGCGCCGGTCACCCTCGTCCCGTCGGCCTACCGACTGCGGCGCGCCGGCTTCCTGGCTGAGGAGGCATTGGCGCTGCTGGGCGACAAACCGGACCCGCACAAGTTCGACTCATCCCGGCTTGTCCCGGTCTATATCAAAACCCAGGACTCGCCTGAATGACCTTCACGCTGCGCTACATGACTCTGCACGATGTGCCGCAGGTGGCGGCGATCGACCGGGCGTCATTCGATCTGCCCTGGTCGGAGCGCTCCTACGCCTACGAGGTGGCCGAGTCGAGCTACAGCTACATGGCAGCGTTGGAGGCCGTCACCATCCGTCAAGCCAAAGGCTGGCTGCGCTGGTTGAGCGCGTGGAACGGCAGCCAGCGGGCGCTGGAGCATCTGGTGGTGGGGTTTGGTGGTTTGTGGAACGTCGGCGACGAAGCGCACATCAGCACCATCGCCGTCCACCCGGCGTGGCGCGGGCGCGGCCTGGGCGAAATCCTGCTGGCGGGCATGATCCGCCGGTCGCTGGCGCTGCGGGCCGGCTTCGTGGCGCTGGAAGTGCGGGTGAGCAATGCCGTCGCCCAGAACCTGTACCGCAAGTATGAGTTCCAGGTAGTGGGCGTCAAACAGCGCTACTACCGCAACAACGATGAAGATGCCTACGATATGCGGCTGGATCTGACCGATGAGGCGGCCGTCGCCCGCTTCGACCAGCGTCTCGCCGCACTGCAGGCGCGCCAGCCGTTCATCGACCGCTACAGCGGCGGCGACCGCCCCCGCCAGACGTCCTAAGCCGGAGCCTCAACGCGATGCGCATCCTGTTCGTCACCCATTACTATGAGCCCGACCAGGGCGCAGCAGCGATCATCATCACGCGGCTGGCGCGCAAGCTGGCGGCTCGCGGCCATCAAATCACCGTCCTGACCAGCCTGCCCAACTATCCGCACGGGCGCATCCTGGACGGCTACCGCGGCCGCCCGGTGGTGGTCGAAGAGCGCGACGGCGTGCGGGTGGTGATGACCTGGCTGTGGGCCACCCCCAGCCCGCGCATCAGCCGCAAGTTCATCAGCCAGATCAGCTTCATGCTGACGGCCGGCCTGCGCGGCTTGGGCATCCCCCGCCCTGATGCGATGCTGGTCGAGGCGCAGCCGATCTTCACCAACCTGGTCGGGACGGCGCTCAGCCGGCTCAAGCGCGTGCCCTACGTGCTGGATGTGCACGACCTGTGGCCGGATCACATGCTGGCGGTCGGCGCGCTGACGGCGACGCACCCGGTCTACCGGACGGCGCGCTGGCTGGTGGACCAGACCTACCGCGGGGCTTCGGCCATCATCACCCTCACCCCGTATCTGGAGCAGGTCATCCGCGGCTACCTGGGCGCGGCCGCCGCCGACAAAGTGCGCACCGTGTACAGCGGCGTCGACCTGGCGCGCTTCCGCCCCGGCCTGGACGCCGCCGACTTCCGCCGCCGCTACGACTTGGGCGAGCGCCGGCTGGTGGCCTACATCGGCACGCTGGCGACGATTTATGACCCGCTGACCATGCTCGAAACCGCCCGCCGCTTCGTCGACCGCCCGGACGTGCGTTTCGCCATCATCGGGACTGGCACGCAGCAGGCGGTCGTCCGCCAGCGGCTGGCGCAGGGCGATCTGCCCAATGTGCGCTGGATCGAGTGGGTAGACTACGCCGACATCCCGCAGGCGTGGGCGGCGACTGACATCGCCTTCTGGGCGCTGCGCGACCACCCGCTGCACCGAGGCGCGCTGGGCACCAAGCTGTACGAGGCGTTCGCCAGCGGCGTGCCGGCGGCCGTGGCGCTGGAAGGCGTGATGGCCGACCTGCTGCGCGCCAGCGGCGGCGGGCTGTCTGTGCCGCCGGGCGATGTGGACGGGCTGAGCGCCGCCATTCGCCGGCTGCTGGACGACCCGGCCTTCTACCGGCAGTGCAGCCAGAACGCCCGCGCCTACGCCGAACAGCACTTCGACGCCGAACAGGCCGTCCTGGCCTACGAGGCGGCGCTGGAACAGGCGGTGCGGCGGTGATGCGCGTGCTGCACCTGCCGGTCAACACGGCCTCGATCGCTTCGACGACGGTGAGGGCGCTCCGAGCTGCCGGAGTCAACGCCGACGGCATCGTGTTTCACGCCAGCGTTATCCAGTCGGTGAACGGCTTACAAGCGATTCGAGTCAGTAATCGCCGCCATCCGGCGCACATTCTGCTGAGCATGATACGGATGGCCTGGGCGCTGTCTCAATACATCCGGCGGCATGGACGCCCGGACGTCGTCCACTGGTATTACAGCGATGCGCCCGCCAAACTTAATCTCGACGCGCTGGCGCTGAAAGTGTTCAATGCGCCAGGCGTCGTCGAGTGGACGGGCGCAGATATCCGTATCCCTGAAGTAGAGTTTGCTGAGAATCCATACTACAAAAGCGCCTGGGAAAATGGCTACGAATACCGGCATGTCGAGAGCTGTGAAAGCTCGCTGCGGCGCCAGCGCCGAATGGGTACGCTGGGGTTGGCCAGTGTGGCTGCGACTGGGATGCTTCAGTATGTACAGCCTGATCTGTTCTGGCGTTCTTATCGACTTGAGCAGAGATTGATCCTCGACGAATATGAGCCGGTTTATCCGGATCCGAGTCGCCGCACTCCTCGGGTGCTGCACATCCCGTCTGCGCCGATCGCCAAGGGGACGGCGGCTGTGTTGAAAGCGGTCGAGGCGCTGCGGTCGCGCTGTGACTTTGATTTTCACCTGGTGAGGCCGGGCACGCCGCGCAGTCAAGTTCTGGCGCTCATGGCTGAAGCCGATCTCATCCTCGACCAGTTTGTGCTGGGAGACCGCGGCCATTCTGTCTCTGGAAGCGATGGCGCTGGGGAAACCGGTTGTGTGCTACATCAAGCCCTCGTTGGCGAGCGCTTATCCGCCGGATCTGCCAATTGTCAACGCCACGCAGGACACGCTAGAGGCTGTGCTGGAGCCGGTGCTCCGAAGTGGGTCGCTCCGTAATGAGCTAGGCCGTCAGGGACGCAGCTTCATGGAACAGCATCATAATGCGCGCCGCATTATCCCTGAGTTGATCCAAATCTACCGAGACGCGCAGCAACACCGCGCTAATCTCAAGGCTGGATTCCGAACAATGATGCCATGATAGGGTCATGTCACCTAATCGCAGTTCCAATCGGCCGCCGCATGTCCTCATGCTCATCTACAACCCCGTCCGCGACGATCCGCGCGTGGTCGCGGAGGGGGCAGCTCTGGCGCGGCACGGCTGCCGTGTCAGCGTGATCGGCGCGGCGCTGCAGCCCAACCAGCCGCCGCGCGCGTCATTTCGAGGGATGGACTTATGGATCACCCCGATTGCCGGGGGTTGGAACCCGCTGCTGTGGCTGCAAGCCGTGAGACGCTGGCTGCGGGGCGATCTGCGCGACTTGGGCGACGGCTGCCGCCGCAGCGGTTGGTTCGCGCTGCTGTACTTCAATCTATGGTGTATCCGGTTGGGACTGAAGCTGAAGCCAGATGTCATTCACTGCCATGAGCATCAACCGATTTTGGCGGCGCGCTGGCTGGCGCGGCGGCTGGGTGCGCCGATAGTGTACGACGCCCACGAGAGCGTGCCGGATACCGTGCCCGGTCTGAAGGGCTGGATTGCGCGGCGTCAGGAGACAGCGCTCATCCGGCGCATGGGCGTGACCGTCATCACCGTCGGCGACCGGCTGGCGGCGGCGCTGCGGGCGCGCGGCGCGCGGCGAGTGGAAGTGGTGGGCAACTGGAAACGAATAGATGACTACAATCTGTCGTTCAAAGATTTGGAAACAACACGAGAGAGATTGAAAGTAACTCAAAGC
>CALAJK010000084.1 GCA_937922795.1 uncultured Anaerolineae bacterium | reverse complement strand
GCGCCCGCGCCGGCGCCGACCGCGCCGCCCCAGAGGCCGGGCGCCGCCCTGGAACGCCGCGCGCGCGCCGGTTTACGCGCCGCCGCCCTGAACGGCGCTCAGGCGGCGGATGGCGCCGCCGGCCTGCTCGACCGGCTGTTCCCCACGCCGGCCGAGGGCGAACCGCGCGCCAGCGGCAAGCTCGCCGGGGCTGCCGTGCTCATCCCGATCGCCATCGTGCTGCTGGTGCTGGTGTTGTGGCTGGGCGGCACAGGCGAGAGCGAGTTCGAGCTGTGCGTGAAGGAGGCTAACCGCACCGCCGAGGTGGCGCGGAGCATCGCCTCTAGCGACGTGGCCGGGACGCAGGCGGCCTGGACGGTGGTGATGCAGGTGGTTGAGCGCTGCAACAGCTTGCGGTCAGGCGATCCCGGTCTGCAGGCGCTCAACCGCGAAGCGCAGCGCGTCGTCGATATCCTGCTGGGCGTGCAGCGCCGCGACGCGCGCCCGATCGCCACGTTCACCAATGCCCAGCTCAAGCAGATCGTCTTGCAAGGGTTGGATCTGTACGTGCTGGACGCGCAGAACCAATGGGTCTACCGCGTCACGCTCACCAGCGACGGGCAGAGCGTGGTCGCCAATTCGCAGCAGCCGATCCCGGCCATGCGCCAGGGCGCGACTATCGGCCAGAACCGCGTCGCCGAGCTGGTGGATATTTTCTGGGCCCAGGAAACGGCTCAGATCATCGCCCTGGACAAAGGCGGGCTGATCATCCAGTGTTCGCCGCGCTTCCTGCAAAGCTGCGACGCCCAGCGGCTGCTGGCCGCCGAACGCTGGGTGCAGCCGGCGGCGATCACGCTGTGGCAGGGACGCTTGTACATCCTCGATCCGGGCGCTAACCAGATCTGGCGCTATGAGCAGTCCGGCGGCGCTTACGCCAGCGTCCCCGGCGAGTATTTCGTCGGCGCTGCGCGCCCTGACCTGCGGGCGGCGGTGGACTTCGGCATTGACGACCAGGGCAACATCTACATCCTGATGGCCGATGGCCTGGTGACCAAGTGGCGCTCCGGCTCGCAGACGCCGTTCGCCTTCACCGGCTTCTACGAGGGGCAGGAGATCACCAGCGCCGACGCCATGTTCCTGAACACCGACCCCACCGCGCAGGGGCTGTACATCGTATCGCGGGCGACGCGCACCATCTACGAGACTTCGCTGGCCGGGACGTTCAGCAACAGCTACCGGGCGTTCAACGAGCCGGATTTCGCCCTGCTGGCGGGCGTGGTCCCGGACAAGTCGCAGCAGACGCTGTACGCGATCTCCGGCAACACCGTGTTCGCCATCCGGCGTCAGGGTTGAAGGGCGTTCACCGGGGCAGAAGGTGGGCGTAGGGGCGCGCTGGCGCGCTTGCCCGGCCGGGCAAGCGCATGCCGGTTTGCCCCTACGCTAGCTCCTAGGGCAGCGTCAGCACGAAGCGCAGGCGTTCGCCGGCGGCGTCGCTGCTAGAGCTGATCGTGCCGCTGGCCCACAGCCCCGCCAGCGTCTGGAAAAGCAGCTCGGCCTCGCGCGCCTGCCGCATGCTCGGCACAGGCGTCGGCACGGAGTCCAGCGAGGTGGCAATATCAGCGAACACATCGCCGATGGTTGTCCCTAGCATCACCAGCACGCCTATCGTCAGGATGCCAGCCGAGCCGCCGGAGTCCATATACCAGACGGTCGTCGCGTCATCCAGCAGATAGCGGGCGGCGGCGGTGTAGGCCGCATCCTGGTTCAGGCCGGGGATGCCGCTCAGAATCGCTTTGGCCTCTGGCCGGGTAGCGATCAGGAACACGGAGTCGTTCGCCCCGATCACGATTTCGATCGGCAGCGTCTGGCCGGGAGCGAGCGCGGTATTGAACTGGATGAGGGTCACCTCCTCGCCGCCGATGGCCGCCGCGGTGACCGTCGCCTCCGGCGCCTGGGCGGTGAGCTGCGGCAGCGCCTGGCCGAGAGCGGCGGCCAGAGCGCGCGCCTTGGCCGGGTCGGTGGCCTCGACGACCAGGCCGAACCCCAGCGGCAGCGCCTCCAGCGTCGGCGCTTCGCCCACCAGCGTCTGCAGGATGAAGCGGCGGATCGTCTCCTCATCCAGCGTGACGAACAGCGCGTAATCGCCGGTCATCCAGTCCAGGATGTCCTCTTCCAGGCGCAGGCCGATGGCGCCCCGCACACCCAGCCGGAGCTGGTTCATCCCGCGCTGGAACTCCCGATCTGAAAGGTCGCCCGACGCGCGCGCCGCTGCCAAAAACGACTCGAAGAGCGTCTTCACGTTGGCCGCGTGCACCAGCAGCGACGTGTTGGCCGGAAGCTGCGCGGCGAAAGCCGGGTCGACTGGCTGCGCGGGCGGCAGCTCAAGCCCCAGCGCCGCCAGCGGGCTGTCCATCCCCCGCACGACGCCGACGTCCGCCACCAGCGAGCGCCCATCCAGCAGGGTGAGGCCGATGACCGCCGGGCCCGTCGCACCGACCAAGGCGCGCGCCCCAGGGTCGCGGCTGGCCGCCAGCAGCGCCGGCACGTCCATGTACAGCAGCGCGTTGTAGTTGCCCGCTGGCAGCAGCCCCAGCGCCTGGGTGAAGGTTGGAGCCTGGTTGAGGCGCGCCTCGCGGGTGACCAGCATCTGGCGCAGATTGCCCAAGCCCAGCAGCAGCACCTCGTCGGTGATGAGCAGGCCGCCCTGATCCAGATCGCCAGCGTCCATCGCGTACAGCGTATAGTCGCCTTCGCGCACCTCGGTGAAGGTGGCGTCGGTGCGCTCCAGCAGCCCCTTCCAGAAGGCTTCGGCGGCGGCGCGGTCGCGCACGTCGGCGGCGATCAAGAAGTCCGGCACGAAGGCATCCAGCGATTCGGCGTTCAGCAAGCCGAAGGCCAGGCGGTCGCCGAGCCAGGGGCGGATGCCGGAGCGGAAGTCGCGCGCGCCGATCGAGACCGCCAGTTGGTCGAGCGCCGCCCGCAGTGTGACGTCGCGCGGCGCCGCTTCCGGCGGGAGCTTCACCAGGACGCGGGCGATCAGCCCGTCCAGCGTCTCGATATAGCCGTCATCGGTGCGGATGACGCCGAACATGGGCGTTTGCATGGGGTAGAAGCGGGCCAGCGCCGCCAGATCGGCGGCTGGGCGGGCGGCGGCCGGCGCGGCCAGCACGCCCAACAGCACTGCCGCCACGAACAGGACACACAGCAGTTTGCGCATATCAGCTCCTCACACTCATTTGTCTGAGCAGCGAAGCAGCGCGCCACAGGCTGATCGCAAAAAACGGCGTCGCCCCGGCTGCGCTTCAGTCGCACCTTCAGTGTATACCCGTTTGAGCGCCAGCGGAGTGTTAAGCGAGTGATAAAACCGGGCGCAGGCAGATTTAAGAGCGGTGTTCCCCCCGGCGGCGCTGACCGGCCGGGGAGGAGACGCTCGCCGGGGAAGCTTTATTCCGGCGGCAGCGGTTGGAACACCAGCCGCCCGCCGCCGTTGTTCTCGATGATGAGCTGGTCGTCCGTCAGCGTGTAGCGGGAGGCGGATCCCAGGATCATCAGGTAGCGGTTCTCCTGTTCCATGAGGGCGTTGTCCGGGCAGGCGCGTTTGGTGCTGAACAACCGGCTGAACTGGATCATCTTGCCCACGGTGGTATAGCCGCCGCCGTAGCTGTTGCAGCCGCTTGAGCCTGCCACCCGCCCATCGTCGCTGAAGGCCAGCGTGAGGACGCTGCCCTCGATGGGCGACCACACCGCGTCCGGCGCGCCGAAGGACACGAGCTGCCACTGCGAGCCGGCCAGCGGATTTGGGCGTTTGAACACCAGCCGCTGGCCGTCGTTCGTCTCGACGATGAGCTGATCGCCCACCACTTGGTAGCGCGCCGCCGCCTCCAAAGCCGCAAAATAGCACCGTTCCTGCTCCATGACGCTGCCGCCGGGGCAGGCCTTGCGCGTGCTGAAGACGCCGGCGAAGGCGATCGTCTGTCCCTGCACGGTGTACCGCGCCCCATAACGGTTGCAGCCGCCCGACCCGCCAGCGCGGCCGTTCTCTTCAAACTGGATGGTGATCGCGCCCTCCGGCGTCACCGGCGCCTCGACGCCGGGCGCTCCGAACGACACCAACTGCCACGGCAGGCCGGGCAGGTCGCCGCCGGCCTGCGCCAGCGACTGGGACGCTGGCAGGAGCGCCAGCAGCATGACGCTGAAGGCTGTCAAGGATAGCGCTGGAAATCGCATGATTGTCTCCAAATCTTGAACGCGCATTCGCGGATGCGCTGCATCGAGCAGCGGAGATCAGACGCTTGAATGCCCCTAAAAGTTCCCACGCTGACGCGATGCCTGCTGCATGTCATCGTACACGATGCGCCTCAAATCGCTTCGAAACTCTCGCCCCACAGCGCCATGGCGTCGGCGACGATCGACTGCGTGCCGGCGATGATCACCACACCGTCCTGGCCGGCCTGCGCCAGGGCAGCCTCCACCGCCTGCGCCAGCGTGGGCCGGTAATCCACCTGGGAATTGTGCTGGCGCGCCGCCGCCTGCGCCGCCGCCGCGTCGGGGAAGCGCAGGCTGGGGTTGCGCGCCGTCTCGGTGAGGATCACCGCCCGGCTGATTCGCCCCAGCGCGGCGTACACCCCGCGGTAGTCCTTGTCCTCCGGCACGCCGATCACCGCGATCACCGGCTCCGTCAGCAGCTCGCGCAGGCTGTCCACCAGCAGCTCGGCCGACTCGGCGTTGATGGCGCCGTCTACGTAGACCGCCGGCGCATCCTGAAGCTTGTAGCAGCGCCCCGGCCAGCGCACCTGGGCCAGCCCGGCGCGGATGCGCTCGACGTACTCCGGCGATGCATGCGGGATGCCCGGCAGCCGCCCGTGCATGTTGCCCGCGCCGATCACCGCCAGCGCCGCGTTGACCATCTGGTAGCGCCCCAACAGCGACAGCGTCACCTCGCCGTAGCGCCCCAGGCGCAGCCGGATGCCGCGTCCATCCGGCGCCAGGCCGAGATACTCGCCGGTGTCTGCCGGCGCGATCCAATTGAACGCCGCGCCCTGGGCGTCGGCCTCGGTTTGCAGCACCTCCAGCACTTCAGGGGGCTGCGGCGCGCTGTAGACGTAGCTGTAAGGTTTGATGACGCCGGCTTTGTGCCAGGCGATGCGTTCCAGCGTCGGCCCAAGCTGCTCAACGTGTTCGAGCATGATCGGCGTGATGAGCGCCAGTTGATTGGGCACGATGGCGATGTCGTCATAGCGCCCGCCGCGCCCGACCTCCAGGACGGCCGCCTGAACGCCCTGTTCATCAAACCAGCGCAGCGCGATGGCCAGGAAGATGCCCTGCGGGCTGAAATAGCGGCCTTCGTCGAGGCGAGCCTCGATGGCGTCGATCGTCGGCTCCAGCTCGCCCAGGATGCGCAGGAAGTCGGCTTCCGGGATGGCGCGGCCGTCCACCCGGATGCGCTCGCGCCAGCTCACTAGATGCGGGCTGGTGATCATCCCCACGCGGTGGCCCAGGCACTGCAGCAGCTTGGCGGTGATGGCGGTGGTCGAGCCTTTGCCTTTGCTGCCGGTCACCACGGCGTATTCGCGCGCGGTCGCCAGCAGCCCCAGCGCGCCCACCAGCCGCCGAGTGGGCGCGGTGTCGCGCCGGTGTTCATCTAGCTGGCGCTCCTGGCCGCGCAGTTTGCGCATCGAACGAAAAATGTAGGTGATCGCATCGGCCTCGGTCGTGAATGCCATGCCTCGCTCCCTGCCGTCCCGGCAATGCCCTCTAATTGTGCGGATTTTAGGGCGAACTGCCACCTCAGATTGGCCGGCTGTGGATTGGATGAGAAAACCCGCCCGCCTGCCGCTCAGTCCCTATAATTCATGCCTGGGAACTCGATCAAATGTGAGGAGTAGAGGAAACCACCATGGCTATGCAGGACAAAATCGGTTTGATCACCGGCGCGACCAACGGCATCGGCAAGGCGGCGGCGCTGGCGCTGGCCCGGCAGGGGATGACGCTGGTCATCGTCGGGCGTAGCCCGGCCAAAACCCAGGCCGTCCGAGACGAAATCCGCGCGGCCAGCGACAATGGACGAGTCGAGATGATCGTGGCCGATCTCTCGGCCATGGCGGAAGTGCGCCGCGCCGCCGGCGAATTTTTGGCGCGCTTCGACCGCCTGGACGTACTCATGAACAACGCCGGCGCGGTCTTCAGCGAACGGCGGGAAACCGTAGACGGCTATGAGATGACGTTCGCCCTCAATCATCTGAGCTACTTCCTGCTGACCAACCTGCTGCTGGAACGGCTAAAAGCCAGCGCGCCGGCGCGCATCATCAACGTGTCGTCAGGGGCGCATCGCGGCGCGACCATCAACTTCGACGATCTGCACCTGCGCCGAGGCTATGGTCTAGGCGGTTTCAAGGCTTACAGCCAGTCCAAACTGGCCAACATCCTGTTCACCTATGAACTGGCGCGGCGGCTGGCGGGCAGCGGGGTGACCGCCAACGCCATGCACCCCGGCTTCGTCGCCACCGGCTTCGGGCGCAACAATCCCGGCTTGATGAACGCTGTGATGGGACTGCTGCACCGGTTTGCGCTCACGCCGGAGCAGGGCGCTGATACGCTGGTCTACCTGGCGACCGCGCCGGAAGTCGAGGGCGTCACCGGCCAGTACTTCGAGAAACGCAAACCAGTGCGGTCGTCCGCCGTATCGTATGATGAGTCGGTCGCCCGGCGGCTGTGGGAAGTCAGCGAAAGCCTGGTCGGGCTGGCGCAGCCCACGCCCGCCGCTTGACCTGCCTCAAGCGGGGCCGGCGATCGATCACCGGCCCCTTTCTGCCTCAAACTCTCACTTTCATGCCTCGCAATATGAAATATAATGTTAGTAGAATCGACGTGGCGATGTATTGAAAGCGTACTTGTAATAATGAGTCGTGATGTCCACCGCACAACGCCGTCTACCCGGTGGGGGCGCGGTGCTCCTCCGCTGCGTTTGCTGCCGTCGTTGCTGGCTGCCGCCGGCGATGTGATCTATACGATAGACACAGACGGCTGCTGCACGTGGGCTTCGCTCGCCGCTGGCGATCTCCTGGGCTGCGCGCCAGACGATCTAGTCGGC
>CALAJK010000083.1 GCA_937922795.1 uncultured Anaerolineae bacterium | reverse complement strand
GGGCTGACGCGCACCAGTGTCACGCCGACGCGGTCGCCCAGGGCGAGCGTCAGCCCGATGGCCGCCAGCAGCAGCCCGATGATCAGCAGCACCATGCGGTCGAACGGGCTCAAACGCGGCAGCCGCGCCAGCGCGTCGGCTTTCATCGTCGCATCTCCACAAAGGCGGCCGCCTGGCGCGCCGCCGCCCGTCCGGCGGCCACCCGCGCGCCCAACCGCAGGCCGTCGTAGTCGCTGCCGACCAGCGCCACGCCCGGCGGCAGCAGTTGGCGCAGCGCGGTCATCGCTTCATCGAAGCCGGCGGTGTGGGGCGGGATCGGGTCGGCCTCTGGCCAGTAGTCGACGCGGCTGACCAGCGGGTCGCGCGGCCAGCCCAGGTCGGCCTGCAAATGGCCGATGATGTCCGCCGGGGTGGTGCGCGTCAGCGGGTAGCGCACGCCCACCTGAAGCAGCACGCCGCCGGCGGGCACGCGGTCTAGATGCTCCGTCTCGTAATAGAACGGCAGCCCCATGTCCCACAGCCGCCGGCCCAGGTCATTGATCTGCTCGCGCCGGTAGCCGAGCGCCACGCGGGTGATGGTGTCGTACAGGTAGCCGTCCAGCCGCAGCGCCGCCTCAGGGGTCAGCGTCCGCAGCATGCGCTCGGCGAAGCGGGCGGGCGCGGCCACGATCAGGGCGCGGGCGGTTTCCGCCAGTCCGTTCTCTAGACAGATGGCGAACTGGCCATCTAGCTGCCCCAGGCTGCTGACCGCCATCCGCAGCCGGATGCCGCCGGTCAGCGGGCGCGCCAGCGCGTCGATCAGGCTCTGCGCCCCCTGCCGGAAGGCCACCCGCCCGCGTCGCACCTCGAACAGCGCGTCGGCCAGCCCCAGCCCATCCAGAAATGCCCAGTCGTCGTCAGCGGGGAAGGCGAACGGCCCGCCGTCCAGCAGGAAGCCGGCGCGGCGCTCGCTGATCAAGCTGCCGCCCAACCGGCCTTTGACCTCGATGAGCGTATAGGGAGCGCGCAGTCGTTCCAGTTCGTGGGCGGCGGCCAGTCCAGTCAGCCCGCCGCCGATGATGACGATGTTGTGCATGGCCCCCAGCACGGTGTCCAAACCTGTCTGGCGGGATTGTACCTTGCTCGCGCCGGCAAAACAGCCCTCAGTTGCCGGCGTGTGCGCTGGGGCGGGGCGTCTGGTCTGCGGCTTGCAGACCGGACAGCCGGCTCGCAAACCCCGCCAATGGTGTTACAATATTGTTATGGCGATGGAAGTGGTCTGGGTTCATGAGCCGGCGATCCTGGCGGTCATCTTCAGCGGCAGCGTGAGCGCGGCGGACGTGCGGGCGGCGGCGCGGGCCTGTCTCTCCCTGCTGGAAAACTGCCCGCTGTACCTGCTGATTGATTTGTCTCAGGCGGAACCGCTGCCGCTGGATGGGTTGGGGCTGGAGATATTCAGCCGCTGGATTTATCATCCCCATGCCCGGTGGTTCGCCTATGCCGGCGCTGACGCCCGAACACAGCGCCTGGCGCAGGTGCGGCACAACCGGAATGTCCGTTTTTTCGAGACGCGAGCTGAGGCGCTAGATTTTCTCCGACAGGCTGCCCGGCCGGCGCTCCACGATCAGGCGACGTTTGAGACGTGAAGAACAGCTATGGCCATCCGCGAAATCATCCGACTCGATAACCCGATCCTGCGCAAGAAAGCCCGCCGCGTCGTCAGCTTCGATGACCGCTTCCAACAGTTGGTAGACGACATGGTGGAGACGATGCTGGCCGCCCCCGGCGTCGGGCTGGCCGCGCCGCAGGTGGCCGTCAGCCAGCGGGTGATCGTCGTGCGCCTGCCAGATGATGAGGACAGCCGTCAAGAATACGGGCCGGAAGCCGGCAAGCTGTACGTGGTGGCTAACCCGGAGATCATCAAGGCCAGCAAAGAGATGGTGGAAGGAATCGAAGGCTGCCTGTCCATCCCCGGCTACTACGGGCGGGTAGACCGCCACGAGAAGGTGGTCATCACCGGCCAGGATCGCCACGGGAAACCGCTCCGCATCAAGGCGGCGGGCTGGCTGGCGCGGGTCTTCCAGCACGAGATCGACCACCTGGACGGGCGGCTGTACATCGACATTGCCAGCGAAGTTTGGGAAGCCCGCCCCGAAGACGCTGAAGAAGCGCCGCTGGAATGAGCCTCAGGATGCCGGCGCGTCCGCCGGCGGGATGCCCCACACCTGCACCGATCCCGCCGCCTCGAACACCAGCAGCGCGAAGCTGTCCGGCGTCCAGGCCACGGCCAGCGTTTGCAGCGTGCCGGTGTCCAGGTCGCCCCGGCCCAGTTCGCCCTGGCTGACGCGCGTCACATCCCACAGCGACGCCCCGCCGCCCAGCACGGAGGTGGCCAGCATCTGCCCATCGGGTGAGAAGGCCGCCGCGGTGCGGTCGCCACCCACGCCCGGGAGCTGCGCCGCCAGCCGTCCGGTCGCCGCCTCGTAGAGCGTCAGCGTCGGCAGGCCGCCGCCGTTGACCAGATAGCGGCCATCGGGCGAGTACGCCAGGACATCGCTGACGCCGCCCGGCCCGGTCGCCAGCGTCCGCGCCGTCTCGCCGCCCGGCAGCGCGACCAGCCGGATCGCCTCCGCTTCGCCCACCGCCAACTGCTCGCCGTCGGGCGAGAAGGCCAGCCGCAGCGCCTGCGCCTCTAGGGCGACCACGCGCTGCCGGCGCTGCCAGTCCCACACCTGCACCTGTCCCTCTTCGCCGGCTGTGGCCAGCCGCGTCCCGTCCGCCGAGAACGCGAGCGCGGTCACTTGAAGCCGGTGGGCGCGCAGAGCGACCAGCGCCCGCCGGGCGGCCACATCCCACACCCGCACCTCGCCGTCCAGCCCGCCTAGCGCCAGCCAACCGGCGTCGGGGTAGTAGGCGGCCGCGCCGTTGAAAGTCGGATGTCCATCCAGCGCGTCCTGCTGCGCGCCGCTGGCGGCGTCGTAGAGGGCGATCGCGCCGCTCCCATCGAGAGTGTAGACCTGATTTTTGTCGGGGGCGTAATACACCTGCAGCGCCTCGGCGCGGGCGGTGTTGAAGACGATGCCGCCCGTCAGCAGATCCCAGACGATCAACTGCTCGTTGTTCAGCCCCGCCAGCCGCGCTGAGTCGGGCGAGAGCGCGTGAGCGAACACGGTGCTGGGCGCAGTCGTCTGCGCGTCCAGCCGCCCTAGGCGGGCGATGCGGCTGGCGTTGTCCAGCGTGATCGGTTCGGCGCTCTCCAGCCAGGGGGGCGGCGTGGGCGTCGGCGCCAACCGGTTCGGCGGCGCGAAACCGGGCGTAGGTTCAGGCGTCGGCGCGGCTGGCAGGCAGGCGGCCAGCAGCAAACAGGCCCAGAGCAGACGTTTCACGGGCGTCACCCCCGTCGCAAGCAGCGGATACCGTCCTCAATTATAGCAGGATTGGCGCTTCAGCTTTCGCCGGCCGGCGGCGCAGCGTCAGCGCTGGTCGCCCACAGCAGGCCGCGCGCGCCCACTTCGTAGTGCAGCCGCGCCATCTGCTCCGGCGTGTAGGGCATGTCATGTTCTAACCACCAGCTGATGCTGCCGATGAGCGCCCCGGCTTCGCGGTGCGCGATCGCTTCTAGCGGCAGCCGCGTCTGAAGCGCAGCCGGCAGCAGCTCGCGGGCGAAGGCGACGAACTGCGACGCCAGGTAGCGGCGCACCCGCACGATGAAGGCCGCCACCCCCCGGCTGCTGAACATCACCCGGTAGAAGGCGGCGTGTTCGGCCACATGCTCGAACGCCACCACCTCGGCTGGCAGCCCGTTGGCCAGCAGCCCATCCGGCGATACCTGGCCCATGCGGGCGGTCAAGTCGTCGTAGACGGCCTCCATGCTGCGCAGCAGCAGGTCTTCTTTGTCGCGGAAGTGCAGGTAGAAGGTGGTGCGGGCCACGTTGGCGCGGTCGGTGATGTCCTGCACCGCGACGGCGTCGTAGCCTTTCTCGACGATCAGCGCCATCAGCGCATCGCGCAGGAGCTGGCGGGTGCGCTGGACGCGGCGGTCTGGGCGGGACGTTGGAGCATTCATGGACACGTGTCTACTATTTGACAGTGCAGGCGGATTGTTCATTGACAGGCCGCGAGTTTTGCTTATCATCGTGAATGATACTACAGACTGTCTAGAATGCAACATAGTGTAGCATTAGCCTGGAGCTGTGATCCCAATGGCTGCGAACATGCACTATCCCCCCGGCCCGCCGCCGCTGAACAATCCGATCGCCATCCTGCGTTTCACCCGCCAGGTCACCAGCCATCTGTTCGAGACGCTGACGGCCTGGCAGCGCGACTACGGCGACTTCTTCTGCATCCGCGCCGGCAAGCTGGTGCAGTACTTCACGTCCAACCCGGAGATCATCTATCAGGTGACGGTGGAGCAGGCCGCCCACTTTCACAAAGACGAGGACTACAAAAACACGCGCCACGGCCTGGCGCGCTTCTTGGGCAATGGCTTGCTCGTCAGCGATGGCGAGTTTTGGCGGCGTCAGCGCCGCTTGGTGGCTCCGGCGCTGCACGCTCGGCGTATCGAATCCTACGCCGATACGATGGTGCAGTACGCGCTCCAGGTGATGGACTCGTGGCGCGACGGCGTCCGGCTGGACATCAGCCGCGAGATGACGCGCCTGACGATGCTGATCGTCGCCAAGACGCTGTTCAATGCCGATGTCTCCGGCGATGTGCAGCGGGTGGGCAAGGCGCTGGAGGTCATCCAGCGTCACTTCGTCGACACGCGCGCGGCGCTGCTGCCCGCCTGGGTTCCGACGCCCGCCGAACGGCGCGCCCGCCGCGCCAAGCGCGACCTGGACGACATCATCTACCGCATCATCGGCGACTGGCGAGCCGTGGGTCAGGATCGCGGCGACCTGCTGTCGATGCTGCTGCTGGCGCGCGACGATGACGATCGAGGTATGACCGACGTGCAGGTGCGCGATGAGCTGGTGACGCTGCTGCTGGCCGGTCACGAGACGACCGCCAACACGCTCAACTGGACTTGGTATCTGCTCGCGCAGCACCCCGAAGCTGAGGCCCGGCTGCACGCTGAGCTGGATGCGGTGCTGGCCGGCCGGCCGCCGACGCTGGCCGATCTGGAACGACTGCCGTACACCGAGATGGTCATCAAAGAAGCGCTGCGGCTGTACCCGCCGGCCTGGGGCTTCGGGCGCATGGCCATTGAGGATATTGAGATCGCTGGCTATCCCATCGCCAAAGGCAGCTCGCTCAATATTCTGCTGTACTTCACCCACCACGACCCGCGCTGGTGGGACGAGCCGGACGCTTTCCGCCCGGAGCGCTTCAGCCCGGAAAGCGAAGCCCGCATCCCGAAGTATGCTTATCTGCCGTTCGGCGGCGGGCCGCGGGTGTGCATCGGCAACAGCTTCGCCATGATGGAAGCGCGGCTGCTGCTGGCGACGCTGGCCAGCCGCTACCGGCTGGAGCTGGAGCCGGGGCAGCGCGTGGAGATGCTGCCGCTGATCACGCTGAACCCGAAAGGCGGGCTGCCGATGACGCTGCGCGTGCGCCAGGGCGTGCGCGAGGCGGCGCTGTAACCGGCGGCGAACGGCAACCGCGCCCGCCCGGACGTGGTACAATCAAGGCAGCGTCCATTGGCCGGGAGGCGCATATGTCCCAGGAAGATCAGATGGCCCAGGCGGCGGCTGTGCAGGCGCGTTATGAAGAGAGGCTGCTGCGCCTGCCGAATGTGGTCGGCGTCGGCGTCGGCCAGGTCTACCGGCGCGGTTCGCCAACCGGCGAGATCGGGCTGGTGGTGATGGTGGAGCGCAAGCTGCCAGCGGCGCAGCTCGCCCCTGAAGACCGCATCCCGCCCGAACTGGGCGGCGTCCGGGTCGATGTGCAGGAGGTCGGCGTCATCAGCGCTCAGTGAAGAGCGCCGGCTGTGCTGCTGTTGTTATTTATTGTTATAATGAGGGCTGGTCGTTGATAACCGGCTCGCCATCCCGCAAGGAAGCTTATGCTGCCTTCGACTTATCGTAAGCTGGTCGCCGCCCGGTTCAGCCCGCGCTTCCGCGAGGCTGCCGCCGTCGTCGAAGTTCCGCTGGAAGCCCCCGGCCCCGGCGACATCCTGGTGCGCAACCGCTGCGCCGGCGTCAACGCCACCGACGTGAACATCAGCGCCGGCCGCTACACCCCCGGCGCGCAGCCGCCGATCGACCTGGGGGCGGAAGCCGTGGGCGAAGTGGCCGCCGTGGGTGACGGCGTGACCGCCTTCCAGGTGGGCGATGCGGTGCTGACCAACAGCTTGGGCGGCGGCTACCGTGAGTACTACACAGTGCGCGCCGGGCGGGCGGTGCGCGTGCCTGCGGCCTCGCCGGAAATCCTGGCGCTGGCCATCAGCGGCGTGACCGCTTCTATCGGCCTGTCGGTGACCGGCGAGATGCAAGCCGGCGAGACGGTGCTGGTGACGGCGGCGGCGGGCGGCACCGGTCAGTTCGCGGTGCAGTTGGCCAAAGCGGCGGGCTGCCACGTCATCGGCACCTGCGGCGGCCCCGACAAGGCCGAGCTGCTGCGGACGCTGGGCTGTGATCGGGTGGTCAACTATCACGATGAGGACCTGGACGCGGTGCTGGGCGCTGAATACCCGCGCGGCGTTGACCTGGTTTACGAGTCGGTGGGGCGGCGAATGTTCGATGTGGCGCTGGAGCACCTGGCCGTGCGCGGGCGGCTGGTCATCATCGGCTACATCACCGAATACCTAGACACGCCGGAGGCGGTGACCGCGCCGCGCATCTACACCAAGTTGCTGAGCAAGTCGGCGTCGGTGCGCAGCATGTTCCTGCCGCACTTCTTCCGCCAAGCTCCAGAGCATTTGACGCGCCTGCTGGAGATGGTGCGGGCGGGGGCGCTGCAGGTGGCCATCGATCCGGCAGAATTTCGCGGCCTGGAGGCGGTAGCTGACGCGGTCGAGCACCTGCACAGCGGGCGCAGCCGCGGCAAAGTGGTCGTATGGTTGTAGCGCGCTGGCGATGAAGACCAGCGCTGAGTTGGGGCTGGGCGCAGGGGCGTCGGCTGCGCCGACAAGGCAGGCAAAACCTAATTTAGTATATATTATAGAATATAGACGATACAGAACGGATTGGCGTTATGAAACGAGATACATCAGCGCGCGTGTGCGTCATCGGCGCTGGGCCGTCCGGCATCACCGCCGGCAAGAACCTGCTGCAAGCCGGCCTGCGCCACATCGTCATCTATGAGAAGGGCGATCAGGTCGGCGGCAACTGGGTGTTCACGCCGGAAGTCAGCCATTCCAGCGTGTTTGAGACGACCCATATCATCAGCTCACGCCGGATGTCCCAGTATGCCGACTACCCGATGCCGCCGGACTACCCGGATTATCCGTCGCACCAGCAGGTGCTGGCCTACTTTCAGGGATACGCCCGGCACTTCGGCGTGACTGACTACATCCGCTTCAACACCGAGGTCGTCCGGGCGGAGAAACTGCCTGATGAAACTTGGCAGATCACGTTGGGCGACGGCACGGTAGAGCACTTCGACCATCTGCTGGTGGCGAGCGGCCATCATTGGGACCCCCGGCTGCCGCATTATCCTGGGACTTTCACCGGACAGTTCTTGCACTCTCACGCATACAAGTCCGCCGCGCCGTTTCGCGGCCAGCGCGTGCTGGTGATCGGCGGCGGCAATTCGGCCTGCGACATCGCCGTCGAGACCAGCCGCGTCTCGGCCTTCACCGCCATCAGCATGCGGCGCGGTTACTACATCATCCCCAAGTTCATGTTCTTCGGCCTGCCGTCCGACGTGTTGGCCGACCGTCTCGCCTGGCTGCCGGATTGGCTGCGCGTGCCGCTGCTGCGGACGGCGCTGTGGCTGCACGTCGGCGACTACCGCCAGTACGGGCTGGAGCGCCCCCGGCACGGCATCTTGCAGGCGCATCTGGTCGCCAATTCGGAGCTGCTGTACTTCCTGCGACACGGCAAAGTCCACCCGCGCCGGGACATCGAGCGCTTCGACGGCCAGACGGTGCACTTTGTGGATGGACGGCGAGAAGACTACGACGTGATCATCGCCGCCACCGGTTTCCGCATCAGCTTCCCGTTCTTCGACCCCGCTTTCATCAATTTCGCCGACGGCGATGTGCCGCTGTATCTGCGCGTTTTTCACCCTGATCATCCCAGCCTGTATTTCATCGGCCTGGTGCAGCCGTTAGGCTCGATCTGGCCGCTGTCCGACGCGCAGAGCAAGCTGGTCGCCAACTACATCGCCGGCCGCTATCACCTGCCGCCCGACATGCGCCAGCGCATCGCCCGCGAGGTGGCGCAGATCAAGCGGCAGTTCATCCAGTCGCCGCGCCATACGATCGAGGTGGAGTATCACAAGCACCTGTGGGCGATCGAGCGGGAGATACCGGCAGACGCGCCCGCCTGGCCTGCCGGCGAGCGCGCCGCGTCGTGAGGGCGGTCGTCAGCCGGTGCGGGCGATGCGCTCCGCGCCGCCCAGGTAGGGGCGCAGCGCCTCCGGGATGATCACGCTGCCGTCGGCCTGCTGATAGTTCTCCAGCACGGCGATGATCACGCGCGGCGTCGCCAGGCCGCTGCCGTTGAGCGTGTGGACGAACTGGGCTTTCTTGCTCCCCTGGGGGCGGTACTTGATGTTCGCCCGCCGCGCCTGGAACGCCTCGGTGTTGCTGCACGAGCTGACTTCCAGCCACTCGCCGCAGCCGGGGGCCCACATCTCCAGGTCATATTTCTTGCTGGCGCTGAAGCCCAGGTCGCCGGTGACGATCTCCAGCCGGCGGAAGGGGATCTGCAGGGCGCGGCAGACGTCGCTGGCCGCCTCCACCAACGATTCAAGCTCGGCATAGCTGGTCTCCGGCGTGGTGAATTTGTACAGCTCCACTTTCTCGAACTGGTGCACCCGCTTGATGCCGCGCACGTCGCGCCCGGCGCTGACCTTCTCCCGCCGGAAGCAGGGCGTGTGGGCGACGTAGTACAGCGGCAGCTGTACTTCATCCAGGATCTCATCGCGGTGCAGGTTGGTGATGGCCACCTCGGCCGTCGGCAGCATGTACACGTCGGCGTCGGGGTCGTAGTAGACGTTGTCGCGGAACTTCGGGAACTGGCCTGCGCCGTACATCATGGCTTCTTGGACGAAATACGGCACGTACAGCTCGGTGAAGCCGCGCGCCCGCGCCATGTCCAGGAACAGATTGATGAGCGCCCGCTGCAAGCGCGCCCCCCAGCCTTTCAGCACGTAAGCCCGCGACCCGGCCAGTTTGACGCCGCGCTCAAAGTCGATGATGTCCAGCGCCGGCCCCAGCTCCCAATGGGGCAGCGGCGTGAAGTCGAAAGCGCGCGGCTTGCCCTCCGGCTCCCAGGGGACGTTGGCCTCATCGCTGTCGGCCACGGGCACGCTCTCATGCGGCAGATTGGGGACCCACAGCATGTGCTCGTCCAGGTCGGCTTCCACCGCGCGCACGCGCTCATTGAGGGCGTTCACCCGGTCGCCCAGGGCGCGCAGCGCGTCCATCAGGCCGTCCATCGCGTTCGCCGGCGCCCCCGCCGGCGGCGGCCCGCCCGCGCCGGTCAGCCAGCGCTCGGCGGCTTCATAGTCGCCGGCGGCGACGGCTTGAGCGGCCGCGCCGGCCAGCGCCGCCCGAGCCGCCTCATCCCACTGCTTGCTGCCGCGCAGCGCCCCCAAACTCTTGTTGAGGCGGTTGCGCGCTGCCTGCAGCGTTTCCACTTCGGTCAGCAGCCCGCGCCGCTCGCGGTCCAGCGCCAGGATCGAGTCGATGTGGGCGGCGGCGGACGGGTCGTTGAGCTTGGCGATCTGCTCCTTGACCCATTCCGGGCGTTCCCGGATGAGGCTAATATCCAGCATGTCGTCCTCCTCATAGCGAGACGTGAAGCGTCTCGGTCAGCGGTCATCCTCGCGGCGCGGCTGGGACGGCTGCGTATCGCTGCCGTCCCAGGTTGAGCCGGGCAGGGGGCGTTTCAGGTCGTGGTACAGCCGCCGCGCCGCCAGCGCCAACCCGGAGATGATGACCACCCCGATCAGCAGGTCAAAAAACTCGCGCGTGAAAAGCATGAAGCGTCAGGCCGTTCTCTACGCTGCGCGCCAGAGGTTCACGAAAGACGCCGCACCCTAGGGTAGCCCGGTCGAGGCGCTGTCGGGTCTCGGCGGGCGTCGCCGCGATCAAGCGTTGGCCGGCTCGGAACTGGCGTTGTCGGGGTCGCCGTCGCGCCACGCCGGCAGCTTCAGGCTGAACGTCGTCCCGACCCCTTCTTCGCTCTCAAACCAGATCTTGCCGTTCATCGCCTCAACTTCATGTTTGCACAGGTACAGGCTGAGGCCGTAGCCGAATTCGCCGATGATCTGCGGCTGGCGCGCCCGCTGGAACATGGCGAACACCCGCTCCGACTCGCGGGCGCGGATGCCGTAGCCCTCGTCGATCACATCAATCTGCACGCTGCGGCTGTGCGGCGCGGCCTGGGCGCGGATGATGATGGGCGTGGCCTTCATGCTGTACATGATCGCGTTGCGCAGCAGGTCATGCAGGATATCGGTGAGCCGCGCCGGCGACGCGAGCACGGCCAAGCCCTCAGGGATGCTGGCCGCCACCCGCGCCCGGTAATCGTGATTCTCGGTCTCCGGGTCAATCAGCGTGATCTCGTCTAGGCCTTCCAAGAAATCCTCGATGAAGTCGCTCAGCACCACCCGCCGGCGCTCGCTGCGGATCACGGCCGGGAGCTGGCCGGTGCGGATCAGCTCCAGCCGGCGCAGCAGCTTGACCAGCCGCGACACCCGGTGCATGTGGGTCGAGATGAGGTTGACGAAGCCGCTGATGCGCCGGCCAACCTGCTCGACGGTATCCGTGGGCTTCGCCTGTTTGAGCGTCTGCAGGATGAGCGCCGTGTGTCCCTGCGTCGCCGCCGCCGCGCTCTCCACTTCGTCGCGGAAGCGCGTCAGCAAGTCCGAAATGACCGACCAATCCGGCGACTCGATGGTGATCATGGTGAACACTTCGCCGCCGCTGCCATGCACCGCCGCCGCCCAGCAGGGCACGTATTCGCCGGCGCGGTAAATGTGGAAGCGGACAGGCCGCGCCGCTTCCAGCGCGCGCCGGCGCGCCGCCTCCGCCGTCTGGTCGGGCTGGATCAGCCGGGTATCGAACACGGCGGCCGCCGCCGGCCAGCCGTTGGCGCGGATCAGCTTGAGATCTGCGCCCAGGATGGTGCGCGCTGCCAGGTTGTCCAGCACCAGCCGGTCGTCGCTGTCGAAGATCAGCACACCCTGGCCTAGGCCGTCCAACACCGACTGGTAACTCAACTGTCGATCGAGTGTCATAGTCCCCGCGCTCTCCGGGCGCTGCGTGGGCAGATCAGAACGCGGACGGTCAGATCGAACTGCCGGCCTAATCCGCGAATGGTCTGCTGTGCTGCTTAATTTTATACCGTTTTCAAGTTCGCGCTATGGGCTGCTGGTCACCGGGTGGGGTACACTGAGCATGTTTTGGAAGCAGGCGAAGGGCGCGGGTGAGGCGAAGACATGGATCTGCTGATTGGGACGGGCAACGCCGGCAAACTGGCTGAATATCGAGTGCTGCTGGCCGAGGCTCCGGTGGATCTGCTCGGCTTGCAGGACGTTGGGCTGTTGGACATGGAAGTGGACGAGGACGGTGCGACGCTGGCCGACAACGCGCAGCTCAAGGCGCGCACCTACGCCCGCGCCAGCGGCCTGGTGACGCTGGCCGACGACACCGGCTTGATGGTGGACGCCCTGGGCGGCGCGCCGGGCATCCACGCGGCGCGCTACGGCGGCCCCGGCTTGACGATGGCCGAGCGCCGCCAGAAGCTGCTGGACGCGCTGGCCGGGCTGCCGGACGCGCAGCGCGCCGCCCGCTTCATGTGCGTGATCGCGGTGGCCGTGCCGGGCGATGAGGCGGTCGTGACGGTCGAGGGCGTGTGCGAGGGGCGCATCGCCCAGCAGGAAATGCCGGGCGAACACGGCTTCGGCTACGATTCGATTTTCATTCCTCAGGGCTACACCCTGCCCTGGAGCCGCATCAGCCCGGAGGAGAAACACCGCATCAGCCACCGGGGGCGGGCGGCGCGGCAAATCCTGCCGGTGCTGCGGCGGCTGGCGGGCGGCTGAGCGCTCACCAGCGCAGGCTGGCGCCGTTCAGCTTGAACCATTTCACCCAGCGCCGGTAGTCGGGGCAGCAGCGCCCGACCAGCGTCCAAAACCGGCGCGAGTGGTTCATCTCGTGCAGATGGCACAGTTCGTGCACGATGACGTAGTCTATGGCCGCTGGCGGGGCCAGCATCAGCCGCCAGTTGAAATTCAGGTTGCCGCGGCTGGAGCAGCTCCCCCAGCGCGTCCGCTGGTCTTTGATGGCGATGCGCTGGTAGGTGAAGCCGTGCTGCCGCGCGAGCTCGGCGGCGCGGGCTGTCAAGTAGCGCCGGGCCTGGGCGCGATACCAGCTTTCCAAGACGGCGCGCACTTCATCGGGCGCGGCCGGGGCGGGCAGCCGCACGACCAGCCGGTCAGCCTGCTGGACGACGCTGGGCCGCCCATGCGGGCGCGTGATGACCTCCAGCGTGTAGTCGCGTCCCAGGAACGGCAGGCGCGCGCCAGCGGTGAACGCCCGCCCCGTCTCTGGGGACGGCATTCGCGCCGTGTGTTTCAGGATCCAGGCGGCGCGCTCTCGCAGCAGCCCCTCGATATCCAAACCGTTGACGCCGGTCGGCAGGACGACTTCCAGCCCGGCGTGCGGCGTGATGCGTAGCCGCACGCTGCGCGCCCGGCCGCTGCGGCGCACGGTGTAGGTGATCGTCCGTCCATCAAGCTGAATCTGGGGCATCAGGGCTGCCTAGCGCTGCGCTGGCAGGCGCTGGTCGAGCAGCACCTGCGCCCCGTCGAAGTCGAAACGGAAATCCATCCGACGCAGGCCGAGCGCGTGCAGCGCCTGCGTCACCGCCGGTTGGCGCTCCTCGTGGCAGTACAGCAGCAAGAAGCCGCCGCCGCCCGCGCCCGTGATCTTGCCGCCCAGCGCCCCATGCTGCCGCGCGGTGTCGTAGGCCTGGTCAATCTGGGAGTTGGTCACCTCGCTGGCCACGCCGCGCTTCTGCATCCAGGATTGATGAAGCAGCCCGGCGAAGCCGTCCAGATCGCCGGCGCGCAGCGTCTCCAGGATGCGCTGGCCGAGCGCCTTGATCTGGTGCATCCGTTCCAGCGTGGCCGGGTCTTGTTTGCGGCTGGCGTTGGACTGGCTGGTGAGGATCTGCACGGAATTGCGCGATTTGCCCGTGTAGAAGAGCATCAGCCGGCGCTGAAGCGTATCAAGTGTTTCGGGAGGCAGGGGCACAGGCTCAACGCGAGTGCCGTCGGCGGTGAAGATGATCTGGTTCAAGCCGCCCATGGCCGAGCCGTACTCGTCCTGCTTGCCGCTGGGCAGTCCCATCTTATTGATGCTGATGTCGCACGCCATCTCGGCGATCTCGGCTTTGCTCAGGCGGCGCCCCTGCCAGGCGGCCAGCGCGGTGATCATTGAGACGGCCACCGCGCCGGAGCCGCCCAGGCCTGTGCCCGGCGGGATCTGCGAGGCGATGAAGACATCGGCCCCTGGCAGGCCGCCGAACTCGCGCAGGACGGCTTTGGCCAGCCCCAGCTCGCCGTCGGTTGTGAACTCGCCGCCGGACTCATGGCGGTAGAACGCCCGGAAATCTGAGGACATCACCTGTAGGGCGCGGCCAACGCCCTCCGAGATGAACGTGTACACGTAGCGGTTGATGGCCGTGCTGACGACAAAACCGCCGAACTGGGTGTAGTAGGCGGGCAGGTCGGTTCCGCCGCCGCCCAAGCTGATTCGTACTGGTGATCGTGCGATGAGTAGCACGCGGGTCTCCTCCACGCTGCGCGGCATCCGCCGCCCTAACAGTTGAGTATACCACGCATCGAGGGACGCGCGCGGGCGCGCGCAAGCCGCAGTCTTGTGATAGTTTGGTCAGGAACAGGCGGTTAACAGGCCGGAAGCAGTCCGGGCGTTCTTGCCGCTGTCGCCAGAGTATGCTAGAGTGAATGACCTGTATATCAACGCTTGTCTCGCTCGCTGTGTCGCTTGGAGCGGGGCATTCATCGGGATAAATATGTTTCGTTTACTGCGTCGCCTGCTGCTGGCGCTCCTGGTCATCAGCGTGTTCGCCGCCGTGATTTACAGCATACTGCTCAACGATCGCATGCGCCGGCAGCAGATTTTCGATACGCGGATGACGCTGGCGGTGGCAACGGCCGTGCAGGCGGCGCTGTTCGAGGCGACGCGCACGGCAGAAGCTGATCTGCCGCAGTACCGGCTGGTGCAGTTGGGCGTGAACCAACCGCTGGCTGAGATTGCCGCTCGCTACAACACCACGGTCGAAGTGCTGCGCATCGCCAACGGCTTGAAAGACGATGTGGAGGCGGGCAACGGGGAGACGATCGTCGTCCCGGAAGGCGTGCAGGCGCTTGACCCGCCGCGCCGATTCCGCCCGTATATAGCCATCCCTGGCGACACGCTCAACGGATTAGCGGCGCGTTTCAACGTGCCGCCTGATCTCATTCAGCTCGACAACCCCCTCCTGGCGGCGCGCGGCGTACAGCCGGGCGATATCGTGTTCATTGCGGAGCTGTTTTGAACGGTCAAGGACTGCCCATGCGCGTTTTACTGGTTCTCCTGGCGGCGCTGCTGGCGGCAGCCTGCGACACGGCGATCCCGTCGCCGCCGCCGATCACGGTCGTCATCACCGCTGTAGATGATACTGCCGCCCTGGCCGATGGGGTGGCGCAGGCGCTGACCGGCACGGCTCAGGTGCAGATCGGCCTGACCGAAACGGTGCTGGCGTTGGGGGGCATCACCCTGACGCCCAGCTCGACCCCGACGCCGTCGCCGACGCCGGCGGTTGTGCCGACACGGCAGGTGTCGCCTACGGCGACCTTCACCCCCAGTGTCACGCCCACGCCCACCTTCGTGCCGTTCGCGACCAGCCTGCCGGCGCTGGCGGCGGCGGACGCGCCCGGCCGGCTGCGGGTGCTCCACGGCTGGCGCGGGGACGAAGCCCAACCGGCCCCGGCGTTCGACGTCTACATCAACGGCCAGCGAGTGAAACGCGGCCTGACCAGCGCCCAGGCGTCCAATTACCAGCAGGTGCCGCCCGGCGCCGTCCAGGTGGCGCTGTTCAATTCGGCGACCAATGTGGACATCGGCACGCGCGCTGCGCCCGAATTGGCAACCGTCGTCGAAGTGCCGCCCGGCGGCAGCGTATCGCTGCTGCTCCTGGAACCCGGCGCGCTGATCCCGATCGTCGAGAACGCGCAGCCAGTCCCCAGCGGCCGGGCGCGGCTGACGATCGTGCAGGCCAACCCGCTGCTGCTGCCGGCCAACGTGCTGCTGCCGGATATTCAGCGCGCCCTGGTTTACAACCTGCGCCTGAATGACATCGTCGGGCCGCTGGATGTGCCGGCGGGCAGCCACCTGGTTGATCTGTACGATGCTGAAAAACCGGAACAGCTCATCACCAGCCTGCGCGCCAACCTGACGCTGGCGAACCGGCTGGAGTACGTGCTGGTGCTGCTGCCGAGCCCTATCGTCGGCATCACCGAACATTTGTTGTTCAGCGGCGCGCCGCGCGGCCTGCCCACGGATACGTTCATCCGGTTCGTCAACGCCGCGCCTCAGGCCGGCGAATTCGCGCTGCTGCTGGACGATCAGACGCAGTTCGATCTGCTGCCGGTGGGCATGACCGAGGCCATCCCTGTGTCAACTTTGGGCGTCCGGGTGACGGCGCTGGCCCGAAATGGGCGGCGGCTGATGGATGTTCCTCTCGGACCGTGGGATACGCCGGCGGTGCAGCGGGCCAGCAAGATCGTGCTGCTGACCGGCGACGCGCAGAGCCTGAATGCCGCCACCTTTGTGCAGAGTCCGCCGCGCTCAGCCATCAACGCCAGCCTGCGCCTGATTCACGGCTTGCAGGACGTCATCCCGCTGAACCTGGAGATCCGCCCAGCGCTAGTGGCTCCGCCGACCGCCGACGCGCCGACTGCGCCGGGCGCGCCCACGCTACCCCCCGAAGCGCTGTGGCAGCCGGCAGCACAGGCGTCGTTCGGCCTGGCGTCGGACTACGTCACCCGCGCGCCGGGGCTGTACGATGTGCGGCTGCTGCTCAGCGGCACGCGCAATGTGATCGCGCAGATCAACCAGGTCGAACTAGCAGCCGGCGGCACGTATGATTTCGTCGCCTTTCCCGGCGCTGAACCCGGCTCCGCCCAGATGGCGCTGGTCGAACCCGACGTGCAGGTTTCCAACCTGGGCGCGCCGAGCGACCCCGACGCGATCGCCGAGGCAGTGCGGGCCACGCTGACGGCCGCCGCGCCGCGCATCACCAGCACGCCGACCCGCGCCTTCACCCCGACGCCGACCTGGACGCCGGTTCTGACCAACACTCCGCGCCCGACCAATACGCCCAGTCTGCCGCCGCCGTCGCTGCTGGTTGACCCGGCCCCGCCCAATACGCTGCGCGACCAGGTGACGGTGATCGGCCAGGGTTTCGCCGCCGGCGCGCAGTTTGTGGTGCGGCTGGATGACAACCCGGCGGTATTGTTCACCGGGCGTACGTTGGACGACGGCACGCTGGCCGCGCTCGTCAACCTGCCGGCCACGGTATCGGCCGGGCCGCACGTCCTGCGCGTTTGCGCGGACTGCCGGCCGGGCGGGCAGCAGCAGGAAGCCTTCGCCGTCATCAATGTGGCCCCGCCCGATCTGACGCCGACGGCCACCCGCCAGCCGTAGTTCAAGAAGGTATGAGCATGGTCAAAAAGTGGATGGCCTGGATTTTCGTGTTCACGCTGCTGCTGGCGGCGCTGGCGCAGCTCGCGCCGGTCATCGCCCAGACGGGCTCCGCGCCCGTCAACCTGGGCAGTCTGCGCATCGTCAACGCCTTGGTCGGCCTGGGGAATGTCGATGTCTATCTGGATGGCGAGCGCGTCGCCTTCAACCTGCCGCCGCGCGCCGCCACGCCCTACTTGGTCATCCCGGCTGGCAAACATTCGATCGCGGTGCGCCCGCCTGAAGCCAGCCCGCTGTCCAGCCCCATCGCCGATTATCTGGTGGATCTGTCGCCGAACGCCAGCCTGACGGCCGTCGCCTACCAGCGGCGCTTCGCCAGCGGCGACGACGCGCCGCCGGTGGCCCAGTCGGGCGGTTTTTACCTCATGGCGGATGACCGCAGTCCGCTGACGGTCGGGCGCACGCGGCTGATGGTCGCCCACCTGGCGCCCGGCGCGCCGCCGCTGTTGAGCGTGGCCTACCCATCGCGGGCGTCGCTGCTGCATCAGGTGCGGTTCGAACAGCCGTATGGCAGCATTGACGTTGACGCCGGGATTTATTCGCTGACGCTGGTGAACGCCGACGCCCCGGCGCTCGATATCCTGGCGCGCCTGGGCGACCAGATCTTCTACGCCAACACGCTGCACACGCTCATCATCGTGCCGGACATCCAGCCGCCGGCGCGCCGAGCCGGCGATGAGGCGCTCACCGTCGGCCCCGGCTCAAGCCAGCCCACGGCGTTCAGCCTCAGCGCGCCGCTGGAGCTGCCGCCGGACGGCATCAGCCTGCGGCTCATCCATGCCGCGCACGATACGGCCGTGCTGGACGTCTACATTGACGAGCGCCTGGTCGCGCCGCGCATGAACTACGGCCGCGCCACGGAGTACCTGGGACTGAAGGACTACAGCCACACCATCACCCTGCGCCGCGCGGCGTCTCGCCCGGACTCGGCGCCGCTGGCGCGGGCGACCTTCACCATCACCTCGGAAAATCGCCGCCAGGTCAACTGGACGCTGCTGCTGCTGAACGCCGATGGATCGGCGGCCGCGCCCGAAACCGGCCTGCCGGTGAGCCGTCCGGGCGGCGATCCCCAAGCTGCGCCGACATTCATCGTCAACACGCCCGGAGGCAGCCTGTTCATGGCGCTGCTGCCCGACGATATCTCCCAGACCCGGCAAAATTTCGCCCGGGTGCGGTTGATCAACGCCGTCAGCAGCGTGCCCGCGCTACAGTTGTTCACGCCGCGGCTGCCCCCCGCGCCGCTGCCGCCGAACGTGACGCCGACCCGAACGCCGCCGCCGCGCCCGAACGTGATGCCGACGCCTGAGCCGCCGGTTGAACTGGTGCTGCCGGCGCTGTTCGCAGCGGAGGCCAGCAGCGCGGAGACCCGCGCCGGCCTGTATGAACGCCTGGACTTCTTCCCGGCCGGCACGACCAACCGCCTGCTGAGCCTGCCCGATGTGCAGATGGTCGGCGGGATGGTCTACACCTTCGTGATGATGGGCTCGCCGGTGGGCAACCCGCCGGTCTCAGTGGTGCAGTTCGCTGACTACGGCGCTGGGCTGCCGCTCGACCGCCTGTATGTGGGCGTGATCAACACCGCCAGCGCCAATGTGCGCTCGAACCCCAACCCGAACGCGGCGGTGATCGGGCGATTGACGGCGCAGACCGAGGTGGAAGTGCTGGGGCGCAACCTGTCGGGCGAGTGGGTGCGCGTCCGTTTTGCCGACCCGGCCACGGGCGCAGTCCGCGAAGGATGGGTCTCGGCCACGGTCATCATCGTCTCGCGGCTGGGGGTGCGCATCAATGTGCTGACGCTGCCGCAGTATACCGCTCCGGGCGGGTGAAGAATCGGCCCAAGCGAGCAAGGGCGGCGGGGCAGCGACCACAGGCTGCCCCGTCTGGTTTCAGGGACACATCCAGCCTAGGTGTCGGTCAGCGTTCGCCCCGCTGCGCCCGGCGCAGACCATCCAGCACGACGTCGTGGATCGCGCCGTTAGAGGCCACGATCTCCGCACCAGTGTAGATCCGGTCGCTGTCGTGGCCGTCGTAGTCGGTCACGCGGCCGCCAGCCTCCAGCACGCACAGCAGCCCGGCCAGGCAGTCCCAGGAGTGGATGTAGCGCTCCCAGTAGGCCTCAAAGCGCCCGGCCGCCACGTAGCACAGATCAATCGCCGCCGATCCCAGCCGCCGCAGGCCGCGCGTGCGCGTGGCGAACCACGCCCACTCGGCCAGGTTGTTGTCCGGGTTTGAGGCGGCGTCATACGGAAAGCCGGTCACTAGGATGGCGCGCTCCAGCGCCGCGGTGGTGGAGACGCGCAGCGGCCGGCCGTTGAGGGTGGCGCCGCCGCCGCGAGCCGCGCTGAACAGTTCGCCCATCGCCGGGCTGTAGACGGCAGCGACCAGCGGCCGGCCATCGCGGCCAGACAGCGCGATGCTGGTGGCGAAGAACGGCAGGTTGTTGGCGAAGTTGCTGGTGCCGTCGAGCGGGTCGACGTGCCAGAAGTAGTCGGCGCTGGCGGCGGGCGCGCCCATGCCGCCGCCCTCCTCGCCGATGATGTGATGGCTGGGGAAGGCCGCCTGCAGTCGGGCCACGATCACCGCCTCGGCTGCGGTATCGGCCTCGGTGGTGATGTCAATCGCCAGGCCCTTGACGCGCTCCTGGTGCGGCTGATCGTAGTGCTGCATGATGACCGCGCCCGCCTCGCGCGCGATCTCCTCGGTCAGGTGGCGAACGGCTTGCAGATCCATGGCTGTCTCCAGCGTGCGTGCATGAAAAAGGGGCTGTCTCAGCAAGACAGCCCCTAATTATAGAGACCTGCTTCAGGATGAATAGATCAGAGTTTCATCACCGTGCTGGCTTGTTTACCCTTTGGACCCTCAACGACTTCGAACTCGACCTTGGCACCTTCATCCAGAGTCTTGTAGCCAGAACCCTGGATCGCGCTGTAATGAACGAAAATATCCGGGGGACCGCTCTCCGGGGTGATGAACCCGTAGCCCTTCTCCGGGCTGAACCACTTCACCACACCCCTGATCCGTTGAGACATATGCTCGTAAAACTCCTGCTACACTGAACTGATCTCGAACAAGCTCTGGCACATCTGAAGCTGCCTATCGCGGATGATACAGCGCATTTCGAGGTGTGTCGTTGAGCTACAGTGAGAGTGTAGTTGAGAATCATGAAAAATGTCAAGCGATTACCTGAGACGTCAGTACTAACGGGTGTTTAAGATTGTGTTGAGCGCCAGACGCCAGTCTACAGTCCCGTCGGACGGCTCTGCCCTGACCACTTAGCGTGGACTGCCGACAGCGCCTGGTTCACCCGCGCCGCCGCCGTTTCCGCCAGCGGCAGTTGCACCTCGGCGGCGGCCAGGTCGTTGCCGAAGGCGAGCCGCAGCCACACCGCTTCCGGCGCTGGCTGGCAGGCCACGCGCACCAGGTGGCGCAGCGGGTAGAAACGGGCGGCCAGGCCGTAGCGGTTCGTCAGCCGTTCGCGCGGGTCTTCCAGCAGCAGCAGCTCGCGATCGGTCAGCGCCAGGGCGCGGTTCGGGCCGAGCGTGGGCTGGAACCACCCTTCGCCGCGGCGGACGGCCGGTTGGTACACCGTCAGGGCGACCGGTTCGCCCGGCAGCAGGTGATAGCGCAGGTAGTTGCGGAACTTGACCGGCGCTTCCGCCAGACCGGCCCAGGCTTTGGGATCGGGCCACAGGCCGGCCGGCGGCGCAATGTGGGCGCGGACGCGCGCCAGCGCCTCCCGGACGATGTGTTCGCCGACCGCGTTGAACTCGACCCGCAGCGTCTGCACGCCGTGCCCCTCCAGCCAGGTCAGCTCGAAGAAGGCGTACAGCAGCACCACCGTCAAAGTGATGCTCACCAGGCTCGCCAGCGGGACGCTGATGACTGTCAGCCGCTGATCGTCCTCGGTTTCCACCACCACGATGTGCGTCGGCGTGAAAGCCAGGGTGCGCGCTGGCGTCCGCCGCCACAGAAACGGCACGCTCAAGCGCCAGCCTGTCGGCGTCACCGTGTAATCCTGAGGCGGGATGAAAAACAGGGACTCGATCGCAGCCTCGTCCGTCTGGCTGCGGATGAGCGCGCCAACAGCGGGCGGCAGATCGTCCAGCGCGGCTACCCGGTACAGGAAATAGTGGATGGATTTTCGCATCATCATACGCCTAGCCTCCCTCGCCGGTTCTGCTGGGCGCGCGATGCTCATCGAGACGTCGGCGCAGCTCGCCCGACGCAGCTTTACCTATTACATCTATTATAAAGGCAAAAGCCGAATCGGGCGCGGTTGATCGGGGCGCTGACCGAATCCCCGGCGCGGGCGTTTGCGGGAGCGCCCAGCGTGCGCTCGCCCGCAGCAGTTGTCGTGCGCTCCCGGTCAAGATTCTAGGCGCGACGGAACACCGCCGCCGCGTCGATGTAGAAGGTCTGCGGCGCCAGATCGAGCGGCTGCACGTAGGCCAGCGCGTAGCCGGCGCGCGCCAGCCGGGCGGCGTCCCGCGCCAGCGAGGCCGGATCGCTGCTGACGTACACCAGCCGCGGCGCGCCCAGGGCGGCCAGGCCGTCGAGAGCTGCGCCGCTCAAGCCCGCCGGTGGAGGATCAACGATGACCGCGTCGTAGCGGATGTCGAGCGCGCCCAGCACATCCTCAACCGCGCCTTCGATGATGTCCACGTGGTCGTAGGCCGCCAGGTTGGCATCGGCATCGGTGACGGCGGGCGGATAGCTTTCGACCAGCGTCACCCGCCCCGCCAGCCGGGCGGCGGCGGCGCTGAACACGCCGACGCCGGCATACAGATCGAGCACTGCCTCGCCGCCGGCCAGTTCCAGCCCGGCCATGACCGTCTCAACCAGCGCGTCAAGCTGCCTGACGCACGCCCGGAAGGCGCTGCCGGCGGTGGCGCGCAGCATGTGACCGGCGACGGTGTAGCGCACGTGCGAGTCGCCGATCAGGTTGACCGGCTCATTGTCGGGCAGGAGCAGGTTGACGCTGGCGGGCAGGTCAGCCAGCAGTTCCGGCGCTTCCTCAGTGTCCATCAGCAGGATGATCATCCGCCCACCGTCACTTCCCATCTGCAGCTTCACGCCCTTCAAGCCGGGGATGCCTTCTAGATCGAGCGCATCCTTCAGCGCCAGCAGTTCGGGATGCAGGATGTGGCAGACTTCGATCGGGAAGGGGCGATCATTGGCGTCCGCGCCGGGCAAACCGAGCGCGCCGTTGGGCAGCGCGGCGAAGCTGAGCTGGTAGCTGTAGCCCCAGATGGGATCGCAGGGGATGACCGGCCGCACCTCGGCGTCTTCCAGGCCGCCGATGCGCGCCAATTGATCGGCCAGCACATCCTGCTTGAGCAGCAGCTGCGCCGGGTAGGCGATGTGCTGCCACTGGCAGCGCCCGCAGCGCCCCGGCCCGAAGTGCGGGCAGCGGGGGAACACGCGATCGGCTGAGGCCTCCAGCAGCGTCAGGCCGCGGGCAAAGAGGGTGCGCCCTTTGGCGCGCACAACCTGAACGCGCGCGCGCTCGCCGGGTATGGTGTAGGGGACGAACACCGTGCGGCCGTCATGCCGCCCCAGCGCGCTGCCGCCGTGCGCCATGCCCGTCAGCTCCACATCGAACACATCGCCGACCATCTGAACCTCCTCGCGCCGCCGCGCTTGATTGTATCCATTCCGCGCGCTGGTCATAGTTCACGTCGTCTTGCGCGTGAGGCGACCTGCTAGAACGCAGGCGGCCATGCAGAACCTGGATGAACGCGTTCGCTTCTTGCGGGCTGTGTCGGTGTACAAAGGGCTGGATGACCGGCGGCTCAACCGGCTGGCGGAGCGCTTCAACGAACGCAGTGATGCTGCCACCGAGATGATCGTCAGCCAGGGCGCGCTCGGCATTGGGCGGCGCATCATGGTCACTGGCTGCGCCCAGGTGGTATGCGAACAGACCAGCGGCGCGAAGGCGGTCGTCTCTGTCTGCGGCGGCGTTCAGCCGGGGCTGGCAGGATCGAGCGCCAGCCCCAACCGGCTGCGCAGCGCGGCCAGGATGTCCGCCTGGACTTTGGCGACCGGCTGAGCGGCGTCAATAGATGCCCAGCGATCCGGCTCGGCGGCGATGAGCTGGTGATAGCCCTCGCGCACGCGGCGGTGAAAGGCCATGGCCATGTCGTCCAGCCGGTTCCACTCCTCGCCACGGGCGACCGCGCTCAAACGGCGCTGCAGTCCGTCTTCGGGCGCGATGTCCAGGTACACCGTCAGGTCAGGTCGCAGGCCGCCGGTGGCTGCCGTGATGATCCGCCGCAGCATGTCCAGGTCGAGGCCGTGGCCATACCCCTGGTAAGCCAGCGTCGAGTCGTAGAAACGATCGCAGATCACCAGCCCGCCGCGCGCCAGGTGCGGGCGGATGACTTCCTCGACCAGCTGCGCCCGCGAGGCGTTGAACAGCAGCAGTTCCGTGCGCGGGTGCATGGCCTGGTTCTTCAAATCGTGCAGGATGTGGCGGATCTGATCGCCGATGGTCGTGCCGCCCGGCTCGCGGGTCAGCAGTACATCGTACCCCTGCTGGCGCAGGCGCACGGCGATCTGCTGCACCTGGGTGGTTTTGCCGCTGCCGTCTGGTCCCTCAAACGTGATGAACAGGCCGGCGGCGCCGGGCTGGCGGGCGGGGCGCACGGCGCTGGTCATTCGCGCATGATGCGGACGCGGCGCTCCGGCTCCACGCCGAAGCTCTCTGAGAACAAGTCGGCTTCCCGCGCCAGCTCGTGCTGGCGATGGCGGATATGCGCCGCCTGAGGCGCCAGATCGACGTAGGCGACGCCGGCGCGCACGCGGGCGATGGCGATCCGCGCCTCTTCCATGGCCGCCGCGTACGGGTCGCGCACGTCCACGTCCAGATGGAACGCATCCACCAGGAACGACTCGATCTGCGACAGCGTGTTGGCGCGCAGCACATAGATCGGCATGCCGCGCCGCTCGGCGTCCACGATCAGGCGGGGGCGGCGGCGATAGTAGTTCTTGAGCGTGACGATCGCCTCGGCCTGGCCGAAGTCATCTACCAGGTTGACCGGCACGCGCAGCCGCCGCGCGGACTGCTGCAAGCGGTTGCGAGCCACCCCGTAAGCGTACAGGCGCAGGGGCTCCGCCCGGCTGTGTTCGCCGTTGGCTGACGCCGGCATGTCGTCGGCGGTCGCGGGCTGCGGCGCAGGTTTGTTCATGCGCCGCCCGCCGCCGTTGCCGTTGCGCCCGCCGCGCTCGACCAACGCTTTGGGTTCGGGTTGAACCGTCTCGACGATGATCTCGCCTTCGGGCGAACGCGACCGCACCTCGACGGGCAGCGGACGCCCACGCAGCAGCGCGTCCACAGCCGCCGCCACATCTTCGTGGATGGCCAAGCGGTTACGCGTCTGGATTTCGATCAACACATCGAACGTGGGCGGGGCACGGCGTTCCAGCACCGTCTTCTGCGTGCCACGGCGGCGGGCTTCTTCGTCCGACAGCGTGACCGACTCGATGCCGCCCACCAGGTCGGACAGGGTGGGGTTCAGCAGCAGGTTCTCCAGCGCGTTGCCGTGCGCCGTGCCGATGAGCTGCACGCCGCGTTCGGCGATGGTGCGGGCGGCCATGGCCTCCAGCTCGCGCCCGATCTCGTCAATCACGATGACTTCCGGGTTGTGGTTTTCGACCGCTTCGATCATCACCTCATGCTGGCGATCAGGGCGCGACACCTGCATCCGGCGGGCTTTGCCCACGGCCGGGTGCGGCACATCGCCATCCCCGCCGATCTCATTCGAGGTGTCCACGATGACCACGCGCTTGGTCTCGGCCAGCACGCGCGCCGCCTCGCGCAGCATGGTCGTCTTGCCGACGCCGGGCGGGCCCATCATCAGGATGCTCTGGCCGGACTCGATCAGGTCTTGGATGATGTCGATCGTGCCGTAGACGGCGCGCCCGACCCGGCACGTCAGCCCGACGATGTCGCCGCGCCGGTTGCGGATGGCTGAGATGCGGTGCAGCGTGCGCTCCATGCCGGCTCGGTTGTCGGCGTCAAACGCGCCGATGCTGGCGACCATGGCGTCGATGTCTTCGCGGGTGACCTCGGTGTCGAGCAGGACTTCTTCGCGGTCGACGAAGCGGGCGGTCGGCAGGCGGCCCAGGTCGAGCACGATCTCCAGCAGGTCGTCCACATTGCCCAACTTGTCCAGCGCCCGATTGAGGTGCGGCGGCAGAACCCGTTTCAGTTCGTGAATATCGTCAGTGATACGACGTTCCATAATAGACGATGACGATCTCCTCATCCCATCACGAATCGATGATGCCGCTGGTCGGCGGCTGCGCCGGGCTGGGCACGGCTTCCAGCGAGTGGCGCAGCGGCGCAAACGCGGCGGCGCGCACACCGGCAGCGATGTGCTTGACCAGCACCGCCTGCTGAGCGGCCAGCTCAAAGTCTAGTTCAACCAGCGCGTCGTCCAGCCAGTCCTGGTAGCGCCGCACCCGCACGTACACGGCCTGCCGGCCGCCCCGGCTGACGCGCGCCGCCGCCGCCGCCATGATGGCCGCCGCCTCGCCGAACACGTCTGGGTGCAGGTGCGGCATCAGGAACGCGCCCGCGCGGCCTTCGGCGACGGCGATGTAGCCGGCCACGCGCCCATTCCGGCGGTAGACCAGACCGTTGGCTTCCGCCGGATAATCGGCGATCTGCTGCACCAGGCGGGGGACGATGCCGGCATACAGCATCTGGATTTCCGGCAGGTCAGCCTCTGAAGCCTCTTGCAGCGGCAGGTCAGCGCTGGCCGGGCAGTTCTCCGGCGGGCAGCGCCAGATTTCCTGGCGGGCGTAGATCGAATAGCTGGCCGTGCGCAGCGTCCTGAACAGCGGCGAATCTTCGTCCACTTCGGCGGACAGCAGATGCGCGCCGCGCCGGCCGGCCTCGACGGCCAGCGCATCCAGCAGATGCAGCCAGGGCGTATCATCGTCATCGTCAGGCTGCAAACCGGGCGCGATATAGGCGATCTGCGCGCAGTGGGTATCGGCCTTCAAGCGGAACTGGCCGACGACGGTCTGCCCATCCACCCGCGCCAGCAGGGTGTGCACGCCGCCGTGCGGAACCAGCAGCTTGAGCAGGCTGGCGCCGCCGCTGTTCTGGGTGAAGTGCAGCTCGCAGTCCAAAACAGCGCCGTTTTCGGCCAGACGTTTGACCAGGGGGATATCTCTGAGCTTGACCGCCCGCGTCTCGGCGGAGTCATGAGCGGGCATGCAGCGCCTCATCTCCTGGCTGGGTGGCCAGCGGGATGGCGCCGGACGCGACCACCCGCCGCGGGGAACATATCGCCCGTCCCCGATGAGGCGGGGCCGCGAATACCGGAGCGAAACGATGGTCACGATCGGTCATTTGATCTGATTGTATCACTCTCGCCCAGTGTTTGACAATGCCTCTGCCTGGCGTTCTTCGTGCGCTCGACCTCCGTCTGTTCGTCGTCAGCGGCCGTCATCTAGAGATTATAGCAGTCCTTCTAGAGTTCATGAAGGGTCAACAGGGATTAACTGCGGTTAGCCAGGCCAAGCTTAGCGTTCGCCTAGAAAGCAGCGCGGACGGCGCTGCAAATGCTGCTGGACAAGTATTTACCGCATCTGCGGCCGGGCGAGCATTACCGCCCGATCACCGATGACGAGCTGGCGCGCACGGCGGTCTACGCCTTCCAGATCGAGTCGTGGAGTGGCAAGCAGAAGATCGCCCCCGCCGACTTCCCCGGCGCGTTCACCTACGGCGCGCACGGGCTGCCATAGGGGGTTGGGAGAAGGACGGGGCGAGGCGCGCCGCTCGCCCCATCGCGCCTACACCGCGACGTGCTGCGCGCCGAGCGTCTCCTTCAGGAAGGCGATCACCGTCTGCGATGGGATGGCGTAGCCCACGTCTGGGCCGGTGATCAGCGTGTTGATGCCCACCAGCCGGCCGGCGGCGTCCACCAGCGGCCCGCCCGAGTGGCCGGGACGCAGGTGCAGGGCGAGCGCGATCCACTCCCGGCTGGACGGCAGGTCGCCTAGGCCAGCGCCGACGCCGATGACCACGCCGGCGGTCACCGCGCCCAGCACGCCCCACGGGTGGCCCACGGCCATCACCCATTGGCCGGGCTTGAGCGCCCGCGAGTCGCCCACCTCGATGGTCGGCAGGCCGTCGGCCTCCACCGCCAGCGCCGCCAGGTCACGGGCCGCGTCAAAGGCGATGACCTGCGCCGGCAGCGTGCGCCCGTCGGGCAGCACGGCCGTCAGTTGGGCGTGTCCCTGGACGACGTGGGCATTGGTGACGATCAGGCCGTCGGGATGCCAGATGGTGCCGGCGCCGGCGCCCCGGCCGTTGCGCACCTGCACCAGGCTGCCGCGCACGCGCTCGACGGTGTCGGCCAGGTGGGCGTTCACGAGCTGCGCCAGATCGTTCATGGCCGCCTCACGCCCGTTCGCCCACCGTCACCGCCAGCGTCTGCGTCTGGCCGCCGCGCACGATCGTCACGGGCACGGTCTGGCCGATGCGCCCGCTGGTCAGCGCCGCCAGCAGCGTGTCGCCGTCGGTCACGCGCTGGCCGTCGATGGCCACGATGGTATCGCCTACGAACAGGCCGCCGCGCTCCGCCGGGCTGTCCGGCTCGACCGACATGACCAGCGCGCCGGTGGTTTGGCCGAGCTGGTCGGCGGCCGCCGCCGGCAGTTTGACCGGCTGCACGCCCACGCCCAGGTAGCCGCGCCGCATCCGGCCGTGCGCCAGCAGGCTGCTGGCCACCGCCCGCAGCGTGGCCGACTGCACCGTCAGGCTGACGCCGCGCATCAGCGCCGACGTGTTCAAGCCGATGAGCTGGCCGGTGACGGCGACCAGCGGCCCGCCGGAGAAGCCGGGGTACATGACTACATCGGTCTGGGCGAAATAGCGCTCCTCATGCGCGTGATGGCTGAGCGCGCTCACGATGCCCAGCGTGGCTTGAAGTTGATCGCCCGGCCGCCCGACCGCCAGCGCTAGGTGGCCGATGCGCACCTCGGCCAGGTCGGCCCAGGCGGGGACGGCCAGCCCATCGGCCTCGGCGCGCAGCACGGCCACGTCAGTGCTGGGGTCGCGCCCGACCAGCGCCGCGCCGACCATCCGCCCATCCGGCAGGCCGATCCGAATCTTGTCCTCGCGCTCGACGACGTGATGCGCGGTGACGATGACGCCGTCCGCCGACCAGACGATGCCGCTGGCGGGCATCCGGCGGCGGGCCTCGACGCGGACGATGCTGCGCCCGGCGGCCTCGACCGCCGCGGCCATGGCGTCCGACAGGGTTTTCAGGACTTCTGACATGCACTTGCTCCTTTCCAGGTCGTTCAGGTCTATCATCGCACAGCCGCGCGCGTCGGCGCATCCCTCGTCGGTGCAGTCCGCCGCCTGATCGAACGGTCAGGGCGCTGGCCGGAAGGCGGGCGCGGGCGACCATTGCGCGCCGCCGCCCTGACCAGTAGACTGAGGGCGAAACGGCCGGTTTTGTAGTCGCTGAGGTCATCCTGCCGATGTCGCTTGAACCCACGTCCTCGACGCCGCTCCAGGAAGGTCTCCCCCCCAGCGGAGGCGGCGGCTGCTGGAAAGGCTGCCTGCTGATGGCGGGGGGTGCGCTGCTGCTGGTGCTGCTGCTGCTGTCGCCGGGCATCCTCGCCGTGGCGACCGGCGTCACCACCCTCAACGCGTTCTTGGGCGGCATCCGCGATTTTCTGGACCCGCGCCCTAACGCTCAGATCATCCCCGGCGAGACGATCGTGTCGCGCATCCAGCCGATGGGCGATCTGGTGAGCGTGCGCGTGCAGCTCGCCAAAGCCGACATCCTGGCGCGGGTGCGCTACGGTGTGGCCGATGTGTGCAGCTTTGAGGCGCGCCACGTCGCCCAGGCGATCATCGAGGCCAGCGTTGACCTGAGCGCCTTCAGCCTGGCCAACCTGACGCTGGACGCCGACGGGCAGATCACGCGGATCACGCTGCCGCCGGCGCGGCTGTTCCGCTGCGCGCTGGAGCAGTTCGACCAGTACACGCACAGCCAGCCGCCCGGCTGTGTCGTGCCGCTGGACGACGCCGAAAACCTGGCGCGCTACACGGCGCTGAATGCGTTCCGCGAGGACGCGCTGGCAGGCGGCATCCGCCGGCAGGCCGAACGCGAGGCGAGCTTCCTGGTGGGCAATCTGGTGGAGCTGCTGACGGGGCGACGGGTCGAGATCGTCTTTGAGGCCGGCGGCAGCCCGCCGCCGGACGACCGCACCTGCTTCCCGCAGCCGCCGCCCGGCTGGTCGTTTGACGCGGCGACGCAGTCCTGGCGTCGGTCGTGAGCAGGGAGTGCCCATGAGACGGAGGGAGAAATATGGCGTTCGAGCGCATCACGATTGATCCGGCCATCATGGACGGCCTGCCGTGCATCCGGGGTTTGCGTATCCCGGTGGCGACCGTGGTGGACATGGTCGCCGCCGGCATGACGGCGGATGAGATCCTAGCCGATTTCCCCGATCTGGAACGCGAGGATATCGCTGAGGCGCTGCGCTACGCGGCGGCGGCGCTCCGTGAGCGCCAGCTCCCGCAAGTTGCGGGCCAATGAGGTTCCTGGTGGACAACGCGCTGTCGTTCCGGGTGGCTGAACTGCTGCGCGCCGCTGACCACGATGCCATCCATGTGCGCGACATCCAATTTGCCGCTGCGGCGGATAGCGCCGTTTTCGAGCGCGCTCGCGATGAGGATCGTGTGATCGTATCAGGCGGATACGGATTTCGGCACGCTGCTCGCTCAACAGCAATCGAGCAAGCCTTCCGTCATGCTCCTGCGCTGGGCAGGGCTCCGGCGAGCAGAGGATCAGGTGCGTGTGATTCTCGCCAATTTGCCGAATGTCAGCGATGCGCTGGCTGCGGGCGCAGTGGTAGTCATCGAGCCAACCTGGGTGCGTGTCCGCAGTCTGCCATTCAGCAGGCCATAAACTGGCTGAGGAAGATCGCAGCAGTCTAGGTTCAGCCCTGGCCGGCAGCCTGCCCCCGTCCCGGCTGGTCATTCGACGCGGCCACGCAGTCCTGGCGCAAGTCGCGAGGGGGGAGCTAGGCGGCGCAGTTAGCCCAGCGCGGCCAGCCCCAGCGCCGCCGCCAGCGTGATGCCTGCGCACCACACGGCCGCGCCCAGCGCCATGGCCGCCAGCAGCCGGCCGGCCGCCGCGCCCAGCGCCAGCCCGATCAGCGCGCCGACCTGGGCGCCGACCGTGACTGGGGCCAGCAGCGCCAGGCCGATCAGCCCCCAGCGCTGCCAGGCGCGCCCCAACAGGCTGTCGGGGCGGGGCGCCAGCGAGACGCGAAACCGCCGCGCCAGCCGGCGGCGCAGCGGCGCGCCCACCAGCACGATCAGCAGAACGCCGGAGACGTAGCTGACCCAGGCGATCAGGCCAGCGACCACCGGCGGAAGCTGGAGCGCAATGCCCGCCGGGATCGAGCCGATGAACCAGAAGAACGCCAGCCCGAAGGTGGCCAGCACGCCGGAGAGCCAGGAGGCGATCATCGGCGGATGCGCGCCTGGCGTGCAGGCGTCGCGCTCGCGGGTTGGGCGCTCAACCCAGGGCGGCCTTGAAGCGGCTGACGGCGGCCAGGTGCTGGTCAGGCGAGGTGAAGCCCACGCCCATCGTGACCAGACACAGGTGGCTGACGGCCTGCGCCCGCCACAGCGCGATCTCCCGCGGCCACTCGGCTTCGGGCGTCAGTTTGAGGCTCATGCGCACATCGATGCCGAACGTCTGCGGGTCGCGGCCAGCTTCGGCCACGTAACCGCGCACCTTCTCGATCTCCGGCAGGAGCTGGTCGGCTGGCATGCTGTTCGGCATCCAGCCGTCCCCTAACCGCGCCAGCCGCCGCAGGGCGGCGTCCGCCGTCCCGCCGAACCAGATCGGAATCGGCCGCTGCGCCGGCAGCGGATTGATGCCGGCGTCTGGGATCTGATGATAGTCGCCGGCGAACTGCACCAGCGGGCGAGTCCACAGCGCGCGCAGCAGCTTGACCTGCTCCTCGATGCGCCGTCCGCGGTCGGTGAAGTCCTGCCCCAGCGCTTGGTATTCCACCGCGTTCCAGCCCAAACCCACGCCCAGGCGCAGCCGGCCGCCGGACAGCAGATCGAGCTCGGCGGCCTGTTTGGCGACCAGGGCGGTTTGGCGCTGCGGCAGGATGAGGATGCCGGTGGCGAACTCCAGCCGCCAGGTCACCGCCGCCAGATGGGCGAACAGGACGAACGGCTCGTGGAAGGCGTCGCGGTAGGTGTACGGGCCGCGCCAGCCGCCGGGGCGGTCGGGGTTAGCCCCCAGCACGTGCTCATAGGCCAGCAGGTAGTCGAACCCCAAGCCTTCGACTGCTTGGACGAAATCGCGGATGACCACGGGGTCAGCGCCGATCTCAGTTTGCGGGAACACTACGCCCAGTTTCATCGTATCCACGCACCTTGCTGCTCTCGCGCCAGTTCTCGCTCAAACTCCACAGCGCGACCACGCCGAAGGCGAAACTGTATACTGCCAGATACGGGATCAGCGGCGGGTTGGCGCGCCCGGCCAGCCACAGTCCCAACAGGGCATACAGCGCCAGGCCGGCCTCTACCCAGGCGTTGGGATCGCGGGGCAGGGCATAGCGCGCGCCGCGGGCAGCGCGGCCTACCTTGGGCGTGCGGTGGAAGCTGCCCTTGAAGCCGACCAGCCCGCCGATCACGGCGCAGGTGTTGTTCCAGGCGATGCCGGTGCCGATGGCCAGCAGCACCGGGAACCCCAGCAGCCGCCGCGGCCAATCCGGGTAGAGCGCGCGCTGACTGACGATGTAGACGGCCGGCGGCCCCAGGCCGGCCAGCCCTAACAGGCTCAACGGCAGGCGCTCCAGCCCATGAGCGATGAGCAGCGGCGGCGTCAGCAGCAGCAGCGCCAGCATCAGCGGGTGCGGCAGGTACTGGCATAGATGCAGCGTGGCCATGACGCGCTGGATCAGCGGGTAGCGCGACCGCCACAGCGGCCCCAGGATGCGCAGCAGGCACTGGGTGCTGCCCTGCGCCCAGCGTGCCTGCTGCTGTTTGTATGCGGTCATGTAGGGTGGCAGTTCTGCCGGTATGACCACTTCCGGCAGATAGAGAAAGCGCCAGCCGGCCAGTTGGGCGCGGTAGCTCAAGTCCAGGTCTTCGGTCAGCGTGTCGTCGCGCCAGCCGCCGGCGTCGTGGATGCAGCGCGTCCGCCACACCCCCCCCGAACCGTTGAAGCTCATCAGCCAGCCGGCGCGGCTGCGCGCCGTCTGCTCGACGACGAAGTGGCCATCCAGCGCCAGCGTTTGTCCCAGCGTCAGCAGGTTATGAAAGGGGTTCAGATGTCCCCAACGCGCCTGCACCATGCCCAAGCCCGGATCGGCGACCAAATAAGGGACGATGCACTTCAAGAAATCGGACGGCGGGACGAAATCCGCATCCAAGACGGCGACCAGGTCGCTGGTCGTCCGCGCCAGCCCGGCGGCCAAAGCGCCGGCTTTGAACCCCTGCCGGCTGCCGCGGCGCAGATGCTCGATGCGCAGCCCGGCGGCTCGCCAGCGCCGGACGGCCGCCGCGGCGATGTCGGCCGTATCGTCGGTCGAGTCGTCCAGCACCTGCACGGCCAGCCGGTCGCGTGGGTAGTCTAAGTGCGCTACCGCCTCCAGCAGGCGTTCGACGACGTAGCGCTCGTTGTAGATCGGGAGCTGCACCGTGACGCTGGGCCAGTCGTCTACGCGTGGCCGGATCGCTGGCTGCCGGCTGCCTCGCCAACGCCAGTAGATAAATAGAAGGATGAGTTCGCTGACGGCATAAATCGTCAGCAGCGCGGCACATATCAGATAGACAAAAGTCAGCAACGCGAGTATCATCGCGCCTGAGTCTAGCCGCGCCGTTCACGGCTGGCAAGGGGCGGCAGCGCGAGCAGAGGATCGCGCCGCCTTCTGCACCTCATCCTCGCTTCTATTCGCGCTCGTCTATCCAAAACGGAGGACACTCTGTGACAGCCCATCCTGAAGTCGGCGCTCGGCTTGATGATGTGCGGGCGCTGCCGCGCAACGTCTGGGTGCTCACGTTCACCAGCCTGCTGACCGATATCTCCAGCGAGATGGTCTTCAACCTGCTGCCGCTGTTCCTGGCCAATGTGTTGGGCGTCCGCACCAACGTCATCGGCCTCATCGAGGGCATCGCCGAGACGACCGCCAGCCTGCTGAAAGTCTTCTCCGGCTGGCTGTCGGATAAACTGCGCCGCCGCAAAGCCCTGACAGTCGCCGGCTACAGCTTGTCGGCCGTCAGCAAACCGCTGCTGATCTTCGCCACCGCCTGGACGGGCGTGCTGATCGTGCGCTTCGCCGACCGGGTGGGCAAAGGGCTGCGCAACGCGCCGCGCGATGCGCTGGTGGCGGACAGCGTGGACGCGCGCCGTCGGGGATTGGCGTTCGGCGTCCACCGCGCTGGCGACACTTTCGGCGCGCTGCTCGGCTTGGGTCTGGCGCTGCTGATCGTCTTCAGCACCCAGGCTGGGGCGATCACCCTGTCGCAAGAGACGTTTCAGATCGTCGTCCTGGTCAGCTTCATCCCGGCGGCGCTGGCGGTGCTGGTGTTGAGCCTGGGCGCGCGCGACATCCCGCCGCGGTCGGAAGCGGAGCCGCCGCGCCTGAATCTGCGCGAGACGCCGCTGGCCTTCCGGCAGTTCCTAGGCATCGTCGTCATCTTCACCCTGGGCAATTCCGCCGACGCCTTCCTCATCCTGCGGGCGCAGGAACGGGGGCTGAGCGTGACCAGCGTGCTGGGGATGCTGATGATGTTCACGCTGGTGTATACGCTGGTGTCGGCGCCGGCGGGCGCGCTGTCCGACCGCATTGGGCGGCGGCGGCTGATCCTGGCCGGCTGGGGCGTCTACGGCTTGATCTACCTGGGGTTTGCGCTGGCCGCGGCGGCCTGGCAGATCTGGCTGCTGTACGCGCTGTACGGCCTGTACTACGGCCTGTTCGAGGGCACGGCGCGGGCGCTGGTGGCCGATCTGGTGCCGCCGCAGACGCGCGGGACGGCCTACGGACTGTACAACGCGGCGGTCGGCCTGGCGGCGCTGCCGGCCAGCATCCTGGCGGGCGTGCTGTGGCATGGGGTGGGCGCGTGGCAGGGCTTCGGTCCGAGCGCGCCGTTCCTAGCCGGCGCGGCGCTGGCCGTCACCGCCATCGGCCTGTTCACGCGGTGGGAACGCCGGCCGTCCCCTGCGAGCCCGGAATGGGATGAAGCGCCCACAAGCGCAGCGCGCGGCGATTGACAGCGGCCTTCTATCTAAGGCGCGCCCACCACATCGAAGGCGGCCAGGCGGGCGCGCCTGGACAGCCGCTGCTCGTCACCGTTGACAGCGCCTCGCTTAGACTTGGCTTGAAGTTCCCAAAATTTCCCGAAGATCGCTGCCTGTGCGTTGCAAAAGCAAAAGTTTAGCATTAATATCTCTATCAGATATCAATTGAAAGTCAATTGTCTTGTGAGGGGGCAGCATGGTTCCCTACTTCTCCGAGTCAGACTACCGGGCGGTCGCGGAACTCCAGTCGCGCGGCATCACCGAGCACAGCGGCCTGCAGCCAGTTTACGACAAGCTGCTCGATCTGCATCAAGCGATCTATCCGCGCATCCGCAACCACAATCTCGATCTCCATCCTCGCTGGCACAAGGCGTCCATCATCTCGCGCGAGACGGCCGCCTGCCCAGTGCAGAATGCCGCGCTGGTGCTGCCGTATTTCCGCAGCCGCGAACAGGCCGAGATGGTCGAGCGGCTGATGGGGCGCGACCAGTTCGCCGCCGGCGTGGACACGTTCCGCCACCCAGTCATCGAGCTACGACTGACGCCGGCCTGCTTCGCCGTCGAACTGATCGTGTCGCCCTACGCCTGGTGGGATCAGCAAAACCTGGTCGGCAAGCTGGGGCTGCCCCAGCACCGGACGACTTTCTACCGGCTGCTGGCCGAGATGGGGCACAACTGTTACTTCGGCTTCTGGCAGGGCAGCGAGCTCGACCGGATGTGCCTGACCTCTGCCGAACTGACCCACCGCCGCATCGTGGATGCCTGGATGGAGACCTTCTCCGACGGTCAGGACTGGTTCCGCCTCGGCTATTGGTTCGATCCCGAAGCGCCGGCGCTGGACGATGAGTCCATCCAGACCGAGGTCTTCGAAGCGGTGCGGAAGCTCAACCGCATCTACAGCTTCTTGGTCTGGACCAGCAACAACAACTTTCAGGCGTTCTACGAGCGCGGACGGCGCGCCCCCAGCCGTTTGTACGCCTGAGCGTCGCCGGTGCAGTCATGCGCCCTCGCCCTGCCCGGTCACAGGGCGGGCGAGGGACGCCGCGCGTCGGCTATCCCTCCGTCTCTTGCAGCCACTGGTCCAGCTGCTCGACCTGCCGCCGCAAACCTAACTCGTCAAACAGCGCGCGCGCTTCCTGGTAGTGAGCCCGCGCTCGCGCGATCTGGCCCTGGAGCTGGTAATCGCGCCCCAGATCCAGCAGGCTGTAGCCTTCGCCGCGCCGGTCGTCCATCTGCCGGGCAATAGCCAGCGCCTGCTCGTGGTAGCTGATGGCCTCGGCCAGCGCGCCCCGGTCGCGACAGGCGTCCCCCAAGCGTCCCAGATTGATGGCCTGGCCGCGTTTATCGCCGGTCGAGCGGGCGATGGCCAGCGCCCGCTCCAGATGCTGGACGGCCAGCTCGAGCTGTCCCTGATCGCGGTAGGTGTCACCCAGCCGCCCCAAGTTGATGCCGCTGCCGCGCTGGTCTCGCAGCGCCTCGCACAGCGCCAGCGCCTGCTGGTAGTGGGCAATCGCCGGTTCGATCTGGCGCTGGTCGCGGTAGATATCGCCCAGGTTGCCCAGGTTGATGGCCTCGCCGCGGCGGTCGCCCCGTTCGCGAGCGATGGCCAGCGCCTGCTCCAGGCAGCCGAGCGCTTGCGGCAGTTGGCCAAGCTGGCGGTAGACGATGCCCAGATTGGCCAGGTTGATGCCCTCTGCGCGGCGGTCGCCGCGTTCGCGGGCGATGGCCAGCGCCTGCTCCAGATAGCCGATGGCCGCCGCCGCCTGGCCGATCAGCCGGTGGGCGATGCCCAACCGCCCCAGCGTCAACCCCTCGGCGGCGGTATCGCCCTGTGCCCGCACCATCCGCAGCACCTGGCGGTAGATTTTCATCCCCTGGCGCACCTGGCCCAGGTCGCGGTAGGCGCTGCCCAGATGGCCGAGGTAGGCAGCTTGGCGCGCCGGCTGGCCGAGCAGGAGCGCCGCCTGCGCCGCCTGTTCCAGCAGCGTGACCGCCACATTGGCGTACCCCTGCAGATGCAGGAACCCCTCGCCGGCGTCGGCTTCTTGTCCCCGATACAGCCAGTCGGCGAACCGCTGCACGTCGGCGTAGCGCTCGACGGTCATGGCCCAACTGGCCGCGCCGACCACATTGTCCAGTTCGGAGCGCAGCCGGGCGAAGTTGGCTGCGCTTGGCGTCTTGTAGCGTTCCACATAGGCCAGGCAGGCGTCTAGGGCGCGGTGGCGCTGGTCATCGCCGGCATGGGCTTTGGCGTAGCTGTAGGCCAGGTCGTGGATGGTGTATTCGACGGCGCGCTCGGCCGTCTCGGCATTACGCTCGGCCAGGCCGCGGCGCTGCAGGCGGTTGAGCGCGTCCTCGACGGCGGTCAGGTCGCGGTTCAGATACAGCGCCAGCATCTCCGGCGTCAGGTTGGCCGTGAAGAACGCTCCGAATGCCAGGAACGCCTCGCGCGCTTCGGTGTCCAGCGTGCGCAGGCTGGCGTGCAGCAGGTCTTCGACGCTGGCGCGGCCCTCGTCCTCGACGCCTTCAGGGGCGGCCAGCTTGTAGGGCGCGGCGCTGATGCGCTCCAGCAGCTCCGCCGGCCGCAGCGCGTCCAGCGCCAGCGTCAGCCCGGCCAGGCGCACGGCGTAGGCGTGGTCACCGAGCTGCTGACACAGCGCGTCGGCCTGCGGGTCGTCGGCCCAGGCCGGGTCGACCTGGTGGCACAGCAGCGCCAGCGCCGCCGACCGGGACAGGCGGCCGACATCTAGCCGCGTCAGGCCGGTGAACCGCTGGCGCGAGGTGACCAGCACCGGCAGGCCGCTGGGGATGGCGTTCACGTTCAGCAGTTGGGTTAGCGCCCGTCCGTTCCACACGTCGTCCAGCACCACCAAGCGCACGCGGTGCTCCAGCAGCAGCAGCCGCACCACCCGCGCCTTGTGGATCACGCTGGTTTCTTTGGCGACCGCCGCCTGCGCGTTGAACGCCCGCGCCAGCGCATCCAGCAGGCCGTCGCGGTCTTCCGAGCCCGCTCGCAGCCAGACGACCGGCCCCTTGCCCGCCTCGATCCGCTGGGCGGCGGCCGCCGCTGCCAACGCTGTTTTGCCCATGCCGCCGAAGCCCTGGAGCAGCACGCGCCGTCCCTTGTCCAGCAGGCTGTCGAGCTCGGCCAGCAGCGTCTCGCGCCCGATCAGCGCCGGCGGGCGGGCGGGCACGTCGTCCGGCGTGGTGGCTAGGATGGCGTCCAGCTCGCCGCTGCGGGCGGCGCGCCACTCCTGCCACTCGACCAGCGCCTGCATCAGCTTGCGCTGAAAATCGGCGGGCGTGGTGAAATACGACCGGATGACCGACCGATCAATGCGCGCTTTGAAGGCCTGGAGTTGGGCGGCGTGCTTGCGATCGATGTGGGTTTTCGGCCAGGGATAGGCCGGGTCGACCACGAAGCACAGCCGCTCCAATCCCCGCTCGCCGGCGTAGTCGAATTCGATCTCGGTCACGCTGCGGTCATAGCCCTCTTCGATGTAGCCGTAGCGGTGAGCGACGACGCCCACGTACAGGTCGGCCTCGCGCAGCTTGCGCTTGCTGCCTTCGGTCGCGCCGACGCCCATGGCATTGAAGTTTTCCATGACGATGGGATCAAAACCCAGGTTGCGGCAGGTCTCGATGGCGGCCTGCCGGTACTTCTTCAGATCCAGGCTGGTGCTGCTGATGAAAACCCGGTACGGCATGCTGATCTCCCGGTGACGTCGATCTGTCTAATCTTAAGCGACGCCTGACGTTGTCACAAGCGCAGGCGCCCGGCGGCGCCCGCCGTCGGGTATAATAGTAGATACAGCATTCGATGCATGACTGGAGGCGCAGCCGCTGTGGCGCTCTGGCAACGACTGGGGTTGACCCGCTACGAAGCCGATGAATATTACCGGCTGGCGCTGGAAGCCTACACCAAAAAGCGCGACCCGGACGCCGCCATCCTGCACATGAACGACGCCATCGCGCTGCTGCCCCGCAACCCGGAGTATTACGCCGCGCGCGGCCTGTTCCAGATGGAGGAGTCCAACACGGAGGCGGCGCGCGCCGACTTCGAACACGCGCTCAAGCTCCACCGCTACGAGATGCTGGCGCACTACGGGCTGGGGCTGATGGCCTATCGCGAGGGCGACTGGGCGGAGGCCCGCAGCCGGTTTGAGCTGGCCTACCAGTGCGACCCCAAACGGCCGGAGACGCTGTACTGCCTGGCGCTGGCCTATCACCGCACTGCCAACCATGCTGGAGCGCATGCGTTCATGGCGCAGGCGCAGGCGGCATTTGAAGCCGCCGGCGAGCGGGGGCGCGCCGCCGACGCTGGCCGCTGGGTGAGAGAGTTTCAACGCATCCTGCAGGCGAGCGCGTCGCTGCCCGGCGCGGGACGCCCCGAACTGCCCGGCGGCTGAGGGCCAGCCGTCATTCGATCTCCGCCAGGAGCTGACCGCGCTCGACCACCTCGCCGGGGCGCACCAGCAGCCGCTTGACCACGCCATCTGCCGGCGACACGGCGCGGATTTCCATCTTCATGGCCTCCAGGATGACCAGCGTCTGCCCGCGCGCCACCGCGTCGCCGGCAGCGACCAGCACCTTGACCACCTGGCCGGGCATCTGGGCGGTCAGATCGCCGCTCGCCGCCGCCCGCCGCCGCGCCGCCCGCGCTTCCGGCACGGCCAGTCGGTATTCCTGGCCGTCCAGATTGACATAGCGCACACTGCCCTGCGCAGCGGCGTAGGCGGTGACGCGCCGCCCGTCCACCGTCAGCCGCCAGCCGCCGTCGGGCAGCGCGACTGCGGTCATCGCCACCGGTTGGCCATCTACTGCTGCCATCAGCGACCCATCCGGGCGGCGTTCCAGCGTGACCGTTCGCTGCCGTCCGTCCACTTCATAGACGAAGATCATGGGGCATCCTCGCACCAGGGCGCATCCGGGAACAGCAGCAGGCTGTAATCGTCCAGCATCTGGCGCTGCGTCTCCAGCGCGGCAGCGTTGACGCCCAGCACCCGCGTCGGGCTGACCACTCGCACCCAGTAGCGCAGCAGCCGCGCCTCGGCGCCGGTCTTGCTGATGAACTCGTACAGAGTCACATCGCCCTCGGTGCATACCGCCGTCTGCCGCCAGGGTTCGTAATTGGCCAGCAAGTTGCGGAAGTTCTCTTCGCTGAAGTAGTTGGCGACCGCTTCCGGCGTCGCGCCGCTGTCGAAGTGCAGGTACAGGAAGAAGAACAGGAAGTTAGGGTCAGGCTGGTAGCGCCAGGTGGCCGAGGTGTAGGTGGCCTGCTCCTCGGCGGCGGCGCGCCACAGATCAGACTCAAAGTAGGGGTCGCCGTAGGCCAGCACCGTCAGGATTTCGCGCTGCGCCGGCGGCTTCGACGGGGTCGGCTCCGGCTGAGCGTAGGCGGCGGCAGCGGTCACAGTCACCAGCAGGACGAGGATGAGTTTCAGCATGACAGCCCTCCTCACACAGGGTCTTGAATCAGCGATCGGTTGCAGGCTGCTGGCCTGCCGTTCAGCGCCGGCCGCCCTTTAGCGTACATCGAAGCTCAGCCCGCCGCCAGATAGACCGACAGCGCCAGCCAGACCGGTGTATAGCGCAGCGGCCGCCGGCCGGGGAAGCGCAGGGCGGCGTACAGCAAAAAGCTGAGCACCAGCCCGACCATGAAACGCAGGATGCCCAGCGGCTCGCGGTAGGTGGAGAAGGGCGCCGCCGCCAGCACCAGCGCGTTGACCGCCAGGCAGGCGGCGTAGGGATGGCGCAGGCCGCGCCATAGATCCCGCCCGGCCTGCCACAGCCCCCACACGGCCGGCAGGATGACGGCCGGCAGCGTGTAGATGCTCATCACCAGGAACACGCGCGGGCTGCCGGTCGGATCATAAGCCACCCTCCAGAAGCCGTTGAACGGGATGACCTCGAACGGCGAGTTGAGCGCCCCGCCGCTGCCCACGCCGAACGCGCCCAGCCACAGGTACAGCGCCGCCTGCCACAGCGCGAACGGCGCGCCGACGACCAGCGCCAGCCGCAGCGCCGCCCGCCAGCGCCCGGCCAAAAGATACGACAGCCCGTAACCAGCGGCGAAAGCCAGCGTCGTCTCTTTGGCCAGCGCCGCCAGCAGAAAGGCCGCCGCCCCCAGCCCGGCGCGCCCGCGCGCGTGCAGCCAGACGGCCGCCACGACCAGCCCGTAGGCCAGCGGCTCGGTCGTGCTCAGGCGGACGCCCATGAAGACGCCCACGAACAGGCCGAAGACCAGCGCGTACCACCGGCTGACGCGCTGCGCTGTCAGCAGCCGCTCCAGCGCGGCGGTGGCGGCCACCAGCGCCGTCAGGTTGACGGCCACCAGCGCCAGCGGCAGCCAGCGGGCATCGCCTAGCGCCAGAGCCCGCCCTAACAGCGGCAGCAGGATGCGCTGGTAGCGGTAGGCTGGTACATCCAGGCAGGGCGCGGCGTGCAGCGGGTCGCGGGCGATGTAGTAGGCGAACTGGCCGTCGTAGCCGGCGTCAACCTCTGGATCGCAGGTCTCCACGCCCTGGCAGGCGGCGTAACACGCCCCCAGCGTGACGAACGTCAGCGGGTCGGCGGCGTTGAGCGCGAACACCGCCGCCAGGTAGACCAGCGCCAGCCCCAGCACCACCTGCCAGGGGGCGGGAGCCGAACGCAGTCGACGAGCGAGCAGGGTTGAATGAGCCATCGCACATCCGGCAGCAGCGCAGGATCTGCGCCCATGCTAACCTAAGTGGGCGGCGCGGCGCAAACCCTGACGAGAGCGGCGGGATATCATGACGAAACAGTGAAAGTCCTCACTGCAATCACCCGCGGCAGCGTGCCTATAATAGGCATTCAGAATGCTGAATATATTGGGCTATGACGATGGATCACCAGACGCAGGCGGAACTGTTCAAGGCGCTGGCGCACCCGGCGCGGCTGCACATCCTGACGCTGATGCGGCAGGGGGAGGTGTGCGTCTGCCACATCGAGGCGGCGCTGGGGCGGCGGCAGGCGTATGTGTCGCAGCAGTTGATGGTGCTGCGAGACGCCGGCCTGGTCGCCAGCCGCAAGTCTGGGCTGCAGGTCTACTACCGCCTCGCCGACGCGCGGGTCGAAGCGGTGCTGGCCGCCATTTATGGACCTTCAGCCGCCAGCCAACCGCCCGTCCTGGCGGGTTGTTCCTGCCCGGCGTGTTCCACGCTGGCCATCGAGACGGTCAATTGACGTATGGAGGAGTACATCATATGCTGCACGTCAAAGTGTTGGGACCAGGCTGCGCCAACTGCCAGCGGCTGGAAGCCGAAACCCGCGCCGCGCTGGAGGAAGCCGGCATCGCTTTTGAATTGACTAAAGTCACAGACTACGCCGAAATTGCCGCCTACGGCATCCTGAGGACGCCAGGACTGGTGATGAATGAGCAGGTGGTATCCAGCGGCCGCATCCCGGCGCGATTCCACATAGTCGAATGGGCGCGGCAGCACAGCAATTGAGAGGGCGAGGGCGCTTTCATCGGGCGCTTCGTAGTTGAGGCGGCGCTGTGACGCCCAGACCGGTGTACACTGGAGTCAGGCCGGGCTGCGCGCCCCGAGATTGGGAACGAGTCTGCATGAGGGAGAATGCGGTATGAGCTTTCTCTCAGCGCTGTTGTTCGCTTTCACCCGCAGCCCAATAGCGCGCGCCGAAGCGCTGTACCAGGCGCGCGCCGCGCCGTCGGCGCGCTGGCGGCGCTGGCTGAGTCGAGCGATCATCCTGCTGGCGCTGACGCTGGCCGGCATCCTGTTCGGCGCCGAGTTCGCCGGATCGCTGCTCCAGCGCGACGCCAGTACAGTGGAGAAAGCCCTGGGGTTCGCCCCGCTAGCGCTGGCGGTGTTCACGCTGGCGCTGCACTTTGGGCTGATGTTGCTGACGCTCAGCCGGTCGGCCTACAGCATCACGCGCGAACGGCAGAACCGCACCTGGGACATGCTGGTGCTGACCGGCCAGGACGCCCGCCAGATCGTGCTGGGCAAGTGGTGGGCGACGGTGCGCGGCCTGGCGGCGGACTATCTGGTATTGGGGGCGCTGCGGGCGGCGGTCATCGTGTGGATAGCGAGCAGCTTCAGCCGGGCGATGCTGATGACGGGAGCCTATCAGGTTTCCACCTCGCCCACAACCTGGCTGCCGAGCCTGGCGCTGCACCTTCTGGCTGGGGGGCTGGTGATCGGGCTGACGCTGGCCAACCTGGGGCTGACGGCCGCCTGCGGCCTGCTGGCGTCGGCAGGCGGGCGCCGCAGCGGCCTGACGCTGGCGCTGGCGGCTGCCATCCGCACCGGCCTGCTGGCGGGCGCAGCGCTGCTCATCCTGATGCCGTACACCCTGGCGCGGTTCTCGTTCCTGGGGTTCGCTCTCGACCTGATCTGGCTGGATGAGATCGTGCCGCGGCTGACCGCCACATTGGTGGACAACGGCGTGACGCTAAGCGGCGAACTGGTCGTCTCCCGGTTCTCCAGCGGCCCGGACATGACGCGCAGTATGATCGCCGCCGGGCTGGTCGCGCTGGCGGTTTACGGCCTGTTCACCTGGGCGCTGCTGGTGGGGTCCGAGCGCCGCGCCGTGCGGCGGATGGCGCTGCCGCCCCGCCGCGCCTAGCGCCGTGACAGCGCGAAATCCACCTCGGCCTTGCGGCGGCGGTAGCTGGCCGGCAGCGCCGCCGGCGGATTAGCCGTGTAGTAATCCACCAGCCGGGCGAGATACTCCGGCAGCGGCGTGTAGCGCATCCCCAGTTCAGCCTTGCTGCGGTCGTTGGTCAGCTCGGACATCCACCGTTCGCTGAAAGGCGAGCAGTCCGGCAGGAAGCCGTTGGCCTCCAGCAGGCTGCGCCGCAGCCGCACGATCTGCGGCTCGACGTCCAGCAGCCCGCCCAGCAGCTTCAGGAAATCCGCCAGCGAGACCGTCTCATCCTGGCTGATGTTGTAAGCCCGGCCTTTGCCCAACCCCGAATCGATCAACAGGCGGATGGCCTGCACCACGTCGCCGCCGTAGATGTGGCGCAGCGGGTAGTCTGGCGTCTCCGGCACGAGGATCGGTCCGCCGTCGCGCAGCCGCAGGATGTAGCTGTAGAGGCGATAGAAATGGTCGCGCTCGCTGTTGACCATGGGTAGGCGCAGCGCCGTGTAAGGGAAGCCGGACTCCTGCCAGGCCGCCGCCAGCGCGTCCTCGGCCTTGCGCTTCTCGATGCCGTACAGCCACTCTTCATAGGCGTAGGTGCTGTGCTTGGGGGCCGGCATCAGCCGGCCGGGGTAGTCGTCCTCGGCGAACGGGCGCTTCAGCCCTTCGCGCACCAGGTACACCTGCCCGGTGCTGAGGAAGATATAGTGCCCGACGCGGCCAGACAGCAGGCGGATGATCGCTTCAGCTTCTGCGCCCCGGTACAGCGCCATGTCCACCACTACGTCGAAATCGCGCCCGCGGATGGCCGCCTCGATCTGCGCCGGGTCGGTGCGGTCGCCGCGCAGCCGCTCCACCGCCCGGGGCAGCGTGTCGGGCGTCTTGCCCCGGTTGAACACCATCACCGTGTGGCCGGCCTCGACGAGGCTGACCGCCAGGCTGTAGCCGAGATTGCGCGTGCCGCCAATGACTAAAATACGCATCGACTCAACCACCTTATTTCGCGATGAGTTTTTCTTTCATCATACGGGCGAACTCCTGCCGCCGTCAGTGTAGAATGCCTGCGCTGCTCAGGACGAGTGTCAGGTTCTGGCCGGCGCGACCTGCGGCAGCAGTTCAGCCGGCGTCACCAGCCGGTCGAGCGGCAGGTCGCCCGCGATCATGTGGGCGTGCCACAGGTGGAAGACCAGCAGCGCGAACAGCGTCACCGCCTCGTAGCGCTCCCGTTCCAGGTGGGCGCGGGCCAGCCGGGCCACCGCGTCGGGCTGGAAGTAGCCCGCAGCCGCCACCCGTTCCGGGGCCAGGTAGGTCTCCACCAGCGGGCGAAAGGTCGTCCGCAGCCATTCCGACAGCGGCGGCATGAAGCCCCATTTAGGCCGTTCCAGGATGGGGCGCGGCACTAGGTCGGCCACGGCGGCCTTCAGCACCGCCTTAGTGTCGCCGCCGCGCAGCTTGTAGGGCAGCGGCAGGTTCAGCGCCAGCTCCACCAGGTGATGATCTTGGAACGGCGCGCGCGACTCGGTGGACATCAACATGCTCATCTTGTCCACGCGCATATTGCTGTCCTCGGCGATCCACGAGCGCAAACCGGCGTAGGCGATGCGATCGGCGAAGTAGGGAGTGCGCGGCGCGTCCAGGAGCGGGCGCAGCGCCCGGTTCAGCGCCGCGCAGCCCTCGGCCGCCAGGCGGGCGTCGGCCAGCAGCGCCGGCAGCCGCTCCAGCTCGAACACCCGGTTCCATTCCAGGTAGCGCCGGACCGGGTCAACCGCGCGGGACTTGCGCGCCAGCTTGCGCAGCCGGTCCGAGGGCAGGCGCTCCAGCAGCGGCGTCAGCAGCGGCTGGCGCAGCAGCGCCGGCAGCCGCAGATAGCGCTCCAGCACGCGGTCGGCGCGGTAGCGTTCGTAGCCGAGGAACAGCTCGTCGCCGCAGTCGCCGCTGAGCAGCACCGGCACGCCGGTCAGCCGGGCCAGTGCCGCCACATAGGCCGTCTGAATGATGGACTGCTGGGCGATGGGCTCGTCCATGCCGGTCACGAAGTGCGGCAGCCAGCGGGCCAAGCGTTCGTCCGAGGGGATGATGATGACATGATGATCGGTGCGCAGATGTTCGGCGGCCAGGGCGGCGTAGCGGACGTCCACGTTGAACTTAGCGTCCGCCCGGCTGCCCGGCTCGGCCTCAAAGCCGACGGTGAAGGTCTGCACCGGGCGGCCCAGCGCCCGCCCCATGATGGCCGTCACCGCCGTCGAGTCCACGCCGCCGCTGAGGAAGGCGCCGATGGGCACGTCGCTCATCAGCCGCATCTCGACCGACTCGACCAGCGCCGCCCGCACCTGCTCCACCGCCTGGGCGAATGAAACCCGCGCGGCGGGCGCGGCGACCGGCGTCCAGTAGGCACGCTGGCGCAGGCCGCCGCGGTCGGCGACCAGCAGCTCGCCGGGCGGCAGCTTGCGCACGCCCCGGAACAGCGTCAGCGGGGCGGGCACGTAGCCCAGCGCCAGGTAGTCCAGCAGGGCTTCGTCATCCACCGCCCGCGGCAGGCCGGGGTGTTCCAGCAGCGCCTTGATCTCGGAGGCGAACAGCAGCTCGCGCCCCAGTTGGGCGTAGTACAGCGGTTTTTCGCCCAGCCGGTCGCGCGCCAGCAGCAGCCGCTCCTGGCCGGCGTCCCACAGCGCCAAGGCGAACATGCCGCGCAGCCGTTCCACCACCGCCTCACCCCACGACTCGTAGCCGTGGACGATCACTTCGGTGTCGGTATGGGTGGCGAAGCGGTGGCCCAGCGCCTCCAGCTCGGCGCGCAGGGCGCGGTAGTTGTAGATCTCGCCGTTGAAGGCCACGGCGGCGCGGCGGTCTTCGCTGAAGATGGGCCCAGCCGGGGCGGCCAGGTCGATGATCGCCAGCCGCCCAGCGCCGAAGGCCAGCGGCCCGCCGGCGTGGCTGCCCGCGCCGTCTGGGCCGCGATGCGCCAGCCGCCGCCCCATGCGTTCGATCAGCGCCAGGTCAGCCGTGCCTTCCGGGGTGTAGTGTCCGTAAATGCCGCACATGACGATTGGGTTCTGCGCCTCAACGGTTTCTCGATCGGCTCACAATCATAACCGCCGGCCAGCGGGGTGAAAACCCGCAAACTTGGCGTTGGCCAGCGTGGGCGTCTCAGCCTACAATCAATCCGGTCTAGACGGAAATACGGGCGAAGACCGCGCGCCGCCCTCGGCGCGCCGGCTGATGACCGCCCGGAGTGAGCGCCCGCATGAGCGTCCTGCGTTTCGACTTCATCCCCTACCCGCTGTGGCGGCGGCAGTTCCCGGCGCCGGTGGGGGCGGCGCTGCGCCCGCTGTTCCGGCGCTGCCTGGCGGCGGAGGCCGACGAACATCCGCCCGCTGCGCCGGCGGCGCTGGCGGCGTATCTGGCGCGCTGGGGGCTGCTGGAAGGCGCGAGCGAGGCTGAAGCCCGCGCCGCGCTGGCTGAGCCGCCGCCGGTGGAGGTCGCGCCGGCGGCCGAGCCGGACTCGGTCGCGGCGCCTCCGGTGCGGCTGCCCGCCCAGTGGGAGCCGGTCGCGGCGGTGCTGCTGACCTGGCCGCACCTGTACCCGCCGCTGTGGGCCGGCCACGCGGCCATGGTCGCGGCCATCGCGCCGGCGGCGGCGGTTGAAATCCTCGTCCCGTCGGCGCTGTGGGCGGCGGCGGCGCGGTTCTACCTGCGGGCGCGCGGCGCTGACCATCCCGCCGTGCGCTGGGTGGTCGCGCCGGTTGACGACATCTGGGTGCGCGACTATGGCCCGCTAGTCGGCCGGGACGCGCACGGCCGGCGGGCGATGGTCAAACCGGTCTTCGCGCCGCTGCCGCGCTACCCCCAGGCGCGGGATGACGCGCTGGCGCGGCGGTGGGCGGCGCTGCGCGGGCTGCCGGTCGTCTCGCTCGATCTGTATCTGGAGGGCGGCAACCTGTGGACGGACGGGGCGGGGACGCTGATCGTGTCCGAACACGCGCTGCGCGCCAACCGGCTGGATCGCGCCGGCCTGGAAGCCCGGCTGCGGCGGGCGCTGGCCTTCGACAAGCTGGTCGTCACGCCCTGCCTGCGGCGCGAGGAGACCGGCCATGTCGACCTGCTGGTCAAACTGGCGGACGCGCAGACGGTGCTGGTGACGTCGCCGGCGCTGTGCTGCAACGGCTGGGCGCTGCGCGAGACGGCGGCGCGCTTCCGCGGCGAGACGAACGCCGCCGGCCAGCCGTACCATGTGGTCGAGCTGCCCGCGCCGCCGCCCTATCTCAACTGGGGCGTCTACCCCATCTGGCGCAGCTACACCAACGCGCTCACCGTCAATGGGCGCGTGCTGGTGCCGGTGTTCGGCCTGCCGGACGACGACCGGGCGCTGGCGGTCTATGCCGGGGCGCTGCCGGGCTGCCAGATCATCCCGATTGACTGCCGGGCGGCGGTCAACGGCGGCGGCGCCGTCCACTGTCTGACGCGCGACGTGCCGGCCTGAAGGCCGCCTGACCGCGCGCCGCCGGGGTGGGGCTGTCGCGCCATGCTTCCGGTCGGCGGCGCTGATCGCTTTCCAAACCGCCGCTTAGGGGAAGCGCCGACGCCCCCGATTGACAGCCGCCGCCGCCGTGGTTATGCTCCTGCGGTGAGGGCAGAATGACAAGGGACGGGGCATGTTCGGAGGGATTTCAAGCCTGCTGAAACGCCGGTTGGTCGCCCAGATGGCCAGCGGCGACAACCAGCAGGCGTTGAAGGCCGTTGAGGACTTGAAGGCGCGCGGCTGGTTCCGCGACGGCACGCTGGCCGGCGCGCCGCTGGCGGGCGCGAACCTGCGCGGCGCGGCGCTGGCGCGGGCGAACCTGGAGCGCGCGGCGCTGCGCAGGGCGAACCTGGCCGGGGCTTACCTGGGCGAGACGCGCCTGGCCGAGGCCGACCTGGAGCGGGCGATCCTGTGCGACGCCAACCTGCGCCAGGTCAGCCTGCGCGGGGCGAACCTGACCGGCGCTGATCTGCGGCGGGCGTATCTGGCCGCCGCCGACCTGGCCGGCGCGCACCTGGCTGGCGCCGATCTGCGTGAGGCGACGCTGTGGCAGACGCGGCTGACGGGGGCTGATCTGCTCGGCGCGGATTTGGCCGGCGCGACGCTGTACGCCCCGCAGTGCGACGAACACACCCGGCTGCCGGATGGCTCGACCTGGACGCCGGCGGCCGATCTGCGGCGCTTCACCGACCCGCAGCACCCGCAGTTCTGGTCGCGCGATCGGGCGAATGGCCATCATGGTGACCACGGCGGCGAGGGTTGAGCGATGCCCCGGCTGAGCTGCTGGCGTGCGGCGCTGGCGGCGCTGCTGCCGCCGCTGGCGGTCGCGGATCGCGGCTGCGGCGCGACGCTGCTGGTGGCGCTGCTGCTGCTGGACGGCGCGCAGCCCCAAGCCCAGCGCGCGGCCAGCTCGCGAGGCGGGCGCGGCAGGCCAGCCGAACGCCAGGGCGCGTTCATCCGGCTGAGCGACGGCGATGTAGCGCAGGTGGTGCAGGACGACGGCGCGCCGCTTGATCTGCCGCCCGCCCAGCGCTGGCGCAGCGAACAGCCCTAATCGAATCGCGATTCGATTTTTGTGGGCAGACGGGCTACAATGACGCGCAGTACAGGGGCGCTGCCGGCGCACCGCCGCCGCGCGTCTGCTGATCGCTAACGGTCAACTGCTTGTGAGGAGGGTAGTTACCTTGCATGTCGTAGTGTTCACCCGAAGCACGCCGGATACCGCCGCCAAAGTTGAGGTCGGCGGTGACGGCAAGGTCACCTGGGGCGACGCGGCCACCGTCGTCAACCCCTGGGATGAGTACGCGCTGGAAGAAGCCATCGTGCAGGCCAAGAACGCCGGCGGCAAATCCACCGTGATCGCCATCGGCCCGGAGATGCACGCCGAGGCGCTCAAGCACAGCCTGGCGATGGGGCTGGATGAGGCCATCCGCATCTGGGACGAGGCGCTGGCGGACGCCGACAGCCTGGCCTACGCCGCCGCCGCCGCCGCCGCGGTGAAAAAGCTGGACGGCGTGAACCTGATCATCCTGGGCAAGGAGAGCGTAGACGTCGGCACTGACCAACACAACTACCAGATCGCCCGCAAGCTGGGCTGGACGATGCTCAGCTACGTCTCCAAGATCGCGGCGGTAGACTATGCGGCCGGGACGATCAAGGTCGAGCGGCTGCTGGAGCAGGGACGCCAGATCGTCACCAGCAGGCTGCCGGCGGTCATCAGCGTGATGAAAGACATCAACGAGCCGCGCTACCCGTCTTTCATCGGCATTCGCAAGGCGTCCAAGGCCGTCATCCCGGTGTGGTCGCTGGCCGACCTGGGCATCAGCGCGCCCGCCCCCAAGACGCGCGTCGTGAAGTACATGAACCTGCCCGCGCGCGAAGGCCAGGTGGAGATGATCGAAGGCACGCCTGAAGAGCAGGCCAAAAAGCTGGTAGACCGGCTGCTGGAGGAGAAAGTGCTATGAGCGCGGTGTTCGTATGGATTGAGACCTTCAACGGCAAAGCGATCCCCACCAGTTGGGAGGCGCTCGGCGCTGGCCGCCTGATCGCCGATAAGCTGGGCGTGCCGCTGGCGGCGCTGGTGTTCGGCGAAGGGGCCGGCGCGGTGGCGGCCGAGGCCGGGCAGTACGGGGCGAACCAGGCGCTGGTGTGCGAGGACGCCACCCTCCACGGCTTCCGCCTGGAGCCGTATGCCGCGCTGCTGACCCGCCTGGTGACCGAGCGCCAGCCGCGGGTGGTGCTGGCGGTGGGCACGGCGCGCGCGCGCGAGCTGCTGGCGGCGTCGGCGGCGGACACCGACTCCAGCCTGCTGACAGAGGTCATCAGCCTGGAGGTGGGCGGAGACGGCGCGATCAGCGTCGTGCGCCCGGTCTATGCCGGCAAGATCCTGAGCGAGGCCGTCGGCAGCGGCCCGACGCAGTTCCTGGCGGTGCGCGGGCGGGCGTTCAAAGCGCCGACGCCGGACGCGGGCGCGAAAGCCGAGATCGTCGCCGTGCCGCCGGCGCTGGCGGAGGCCGAGATCGCCACCAAGATCGAAGGCTTCGAACAGGAAGTCGGCGCGGTCAACCTGACGGACGCGGCCATCATCGTCTCCGGCGGGCGGGCCATGGCCAACAACCCGAAAGAGCCGCCGCCCGGCGTGGCCGACCCGGCGGTGTGGAAGGCGCAAGATGCCTTCCAGCACGTGCTGCAGCCGCTGGCCGACGTGCTGGGGGCGGCGGTGGGCGCCAGCCGCGCAGCAGTGGACGCCGGCTACATCCCCTATGCCCATCAGGTCGGGCAGACGGGCAAGACCGTCAGTCCAGATTTGTACATCGCCTGCGGCATCTCTGGCGCCATCCAGCACCAGGCGGGCATGCGCACCAGCAAGGTGATCGTCGCCATCAACAAAGACCCAGAAGCGCCGATCTTCAAGCTGGCGCGCTACGGCCTGGTCGGCGATCTGTTCCAGATCGTGCCGGCGCTGACGGCCGAGCTGAAGAAACGGCTGGGCAAGTAAGACTGGGGCGCGGTTTCTGACAGGGCGGGCCATACACCCGCCCTGTTTTTATCTGAAATGCACACCATCAACCAGCTCTGCTCGATTAATATGCCTATTTTATAGGATGTAAGTCCTATTTTTGGTTTAAATTTACAAACTACACACAGGTTTAGGTTGTGTAATGTCTGAAACCGTGTTATAAATACGATAAGGTGGTATCTCGTCGATCACCAGAATGCGCGGCAGCATGTCATCCATTGACGTCATCTACATTGAGGACGATGAGACGGAAGGGTTGCTGATGCAGTTCGGTCTAGAGGCGCGCGGCATCGGCGTGCTGCATTTGTCCGACGCCTCGGCCGCCAGCCTCTCAGCATTGGAGACGCCGCGCTACCGGGCGGCGCGCGCCATCTTTCTCGACTTGTGGATTCAAACCGTCAACGGCATCGATATCGCCCGCCGCCTGCGCGAGGTGGGCGACACACGCCCCTTCTTCCTGGTCACCGCCGCCGAAAACCCAGATCCGGCGCTGCTCCAGTCGCTGAACATCACCTTCTTGCGCAAGCCGCTGGACTATCAGAAGCTGGCCGAGCGCATCCGCGCCCTGGGCGAGAACTGATTGCGATCAGCCGGGCGCGATCTGCCCCGATCGTCGGCGCGCTGCGCCGCGGCGTCAGTCAATGTTATCCGAATCGTAGTACACAATATAAGTCTGGTCGTCTGACATGTCGATCAAGACGGTGATCAAGTACACGCCGTCGCTGTGTTCGCCGTAGAGGTAGCGGCTGGCCCGCGCCGCTTCGCTGGCATGCGGCGGGTCGGCGAAGATGCGGCTCACGCGCTGCGTATGCCATTCCTCAACCGGCACGGCCGCCTGGAACGCGGCCAGATCCTCGGCGGCCAGGCGGAACACCAGCCGGTAGGTGACATAATCGCAGCGCAGAGAGGTGACTTCGGCGCTGGGCGGCAGATCCGGCTGGTAAGTGTAGGACTTGTCGGGGTCGCATCCCTGCTCCAGGAGTTCGCAGCCCGCGACCAGCAGGCTGAACAGGATGGCGACAAATAGACGAACCACGATCACGCGGCGGCGCATCATCAGGCCTTTCGCTCAATCTGTGCGTCGCCCTCCATTATAGAGGCTGTTCGTTAAGGTTTGTGCGGCTTTGAAGCCAATTTCAAGCGGCCTTAACGCGCCGGTGGGGGCGGCTTGCGCTGTGCGCCCGGCTCAGTTCGTCCAGCCGCTCCGGCCGGAGGGGCGGCCCGCATCAGGGTCGCCGGGGCGGCGCTGGGGCGGGCGCGTCCGGCCCTCCAACAGCGCCCGCCGGGCTTTCTGCACGTCGGACTCGTGCTTCAGCAGCACCGTCAGCGTGGTCTCCAGCGTCGCCCGGTCGAGCTGGTCGGCGTTGAGCATCACCAGCGCCCGCGCCCAGTCAATCGTCTCGGACACGCTGGGGCTTTTCTTCAAGTCCATCTGGCGCAGGCTTTGCACCACTTCCACCGCCTGCTCGGCCAGCCGCGCGTTGAGCTGCGGCACGCGCATCCGCACCACCCGCAGTTCAGACTCGTGATCCGGGTAGTCAATGAACAGGTACAGGCAGCGGCGCTTGAGCGCCTCCGACAGGTCGCGGGTGTTGTTGCTGGTCAGGATGACAGCCGGCAGGTGGCGGGCGGTGATCGTCCCCAGCTCCGGCACAGACACCTGAAAGTCGCTGAGGATCTCCAGCAGGAAGGCCTCGAACTCGGCGTCGGCGCGGTCGATCTCGTCGATCAGCAGCACCGTCGGCTCCGGCGAGGTGATCGCTTGGAGCAGCGGCCGCGGCAGCAGGAAGCGTTCGGAGAAGAACACGCTTTCCTCTTGTCCCAGGCGGTCGGCGGCTTCGGTCAGCGTGGCGGCCTGGGACAGCAGTTCGCTCAGCTTGTCGCGCAGCAGTTGGGTGTACAGCATCTGTTTGGCGTACTCCCACTCGTATAGCGCTTTGCTCTCGTCCAGCCCTTCGTAGCACTGCAAGCGGATGAGCGGCCGGCCGGTGGCGCGCGCCCAGGCTTTGGCCAGTTCGGTCTTGCCCACGCCGGCGGGTCCCTCGGTCAGCACCGGCTTCTCCAATTTTTCGGCCAGGAACATCACTGTGGAAATCTCATCCGTAGAAATGTACTGCTGCTCGCCCAGCGCGCGCGTCACCTGGCCGGCATCGTTGAACATCGGCTTCCTCTATTCCCCAATCTCGTCTGTTAGCTGTTCGTCAATCTGGCCAAAGCGGCGTGTGCGGCGGCTGTATTCGTGCAGCGCCTGCAGTAACTGCTCCCGGTCGAAATCCGGCCAGTAAACCGGCGTGAAATAGTACTCGGCGTAGGCCGCCTGCCACAGCAAAAAGTTGCTGATGCGCAGCTCGCCGCTGGTGCGGATGATGAGGTCGGGGTCGGGCAGGCCGCCGGTGTACATGTACTGGTTCAGCAGCGCCTCGTCAATCTGGTCGGCGGGAATGCCCGACCGGACGATCTCCTGCACAGCGTGGACGATCTCATCGCGCCCGCCGTAGTTGAAGGCCACGTTCAGGATGAGGCGGCGGTTGTCGCGGGTGTACGCGCACGCCTCGCGGATTTTGCGCTGCAAATGCGGCGCCACCTGGTCGAGCTTGCCGATGTGCCGGATCTGCACGCCGTTGTCGTGCAGCTCGCGCAGTTCGCGGTCGAGCACCATCTCCAGGATGTTCATCAGCAGGCGGACTTCCAGCGGCGGCCGCTGCCAGTTTTCGGTCGAGAAGGCGTAGATCGTCAGGATCTCGATGCCGAACTCGACGCAGGCGCGGATGATCTGGCGCAGGTTCTCCGTGCCCTGGCGGTGGCCTTCGGTGCGCGGCAGGCCGCGGGCTTTGGCCCAACGCCCATTGCCATCCATGATGATGGCGACGTGCCGGGGGATACGGGGCGGCAGCAGCGTCTCGGACTGGCTGCTCACATCTGGCGCTACAACGACCATACCCATACTTTCCCTTCCCAGGGCGGACTTGCCGGGCCGGTGTGTAGACACACCCCTATAAACCCGTCCTGTGTATGATACAACGAGATGCCGAGTTTTACTCAGTCGCTCGCCTTAGACTTCCATGATCTCTTTTTCTTTGAGCTTGCCCAGCTCCTCGATCTGGGCGATGAACTGGTCGGTCAGCTTCTGGATTTCCTGCTCGCCGCGTTCCATCTCGTCCTCGGAGATCAACTTCTCCTTCTCGAAGTCGCGCAGGTCGTCGTTGGCGCTGCGGCGGATGTTGCGGATCGCCACCCGCGCCTCTTCCATGCGCTTGTGTAGGAATTTGACCAGCTCGATGCGCCGTTCGCGGGTGAGCGGGGGCATGTTCAGCCGAATATTGTCGCCATCTACGTTCGGATTGATGCCGATGTTGGCCGTCTGGATGGCTTTCTCGATGGCCTTGACCGCGCCTTTGTCGTAGGGACGGATGAGGATCTGCATGGCTTCCGGCGTCGAGATGTTGGCTAACTGGCGCAGCTCGGTCTCCTGGCCGTAATAGTCTACGATCAGCCGGTCCACCAGCGCCGTGCTGGCGCGCCCGCCGCGAATGCCGTGCAGGTCTTCCTCGAACACGTGCAGGCTGGCTTTCATTTTCTGCCGGGTTTCGTTGATGATGTCGTTAATCATGCGTCGTCACCTCCAAAAAAATCTTGAATGCCGGGACGGCCGCCGCGCAGCCGGTCAGGCGTGTTCCCAGCCCTGCCAGGCGCGGGCCTGCCAGGCGGCGTACAGGGCGATCGAACCGGCCGTCGCCACATTCAGGCTGGCCAGATGCCCGCGCATCGGGATCGTCAGCAGCAGGTCACAGGTGTCGCGCACCAGGCGGCGCATGCCTTCGCCCTCGCTGCCCAGCACCAGCCCCAGCGCCATATCCAGTTTGGTGCTGTCCAGCGGCCGGATGTCCGGGCCGGCCTCCAGGCCGACAATCCACACATCACGTTCTTTGAGCGCCTTCATCGTGGTGACCAGATTGGTCACCTGGATCACCTGGAGATATTCCACCGCCCCGGACGAGGCGTTGACCACCGCCGGCGTGACCGAGACGCCGCGCCGCTCCTGGATGACCACGCCGTGGATGCCGACGGCGTCGGCCACTCGCAGCAGCGTGCCGGCGTTCTGCGGGTCTTTGAGCAGGTCAAGGATGAGCAGAAACGGCTTCTCGCCCCGCTTTTCGGCCAGCGCAAAGGCATCGTCCAGATCAGCATAGGGATACGGCCCGACGCGCAGCACCGTGTTCTGGTGGCTGCCGCCGTTGGCCAGATCGTCCAAGATGCGCCGGGACACGCGCTGCACGCGCAGGCCGCGCTCCTGCGCCGCCCGCACGATGCGCCCGACTATGCCCTTCTCTTCGACCGTATCGGCCAGCAGAAGCTGCTCCAGCGTCCGCCGCCCGGCGCGCAGCGCTTCCATCACCGCCCAATGACCGTACAGAAACTCGCTCATAGCTTACTGCAACCGCCACACAGTGCCATCTGGCCGATCTTCAAGGAGGACGCCCAGCCGCGCCAGCTCATCGCGGATGCGATCGCTGGTGGCGTAGTCTTTCTTCTTGCGCGCTTCAGCCCGCAGGCTGACTAGCAGCTCGACCAAACCCGCCTCGCGCTGACCATCGCTGCCCATCGCCTCGGCCGCCGGGATGATGCCCAGCACGCCGCCGCCCAGCTCGCGGTAGGTCGCCTCGATGGCTTCCAGCGCTGGCCGGCCTACGGCAGCGCTGCTGTTGAGCAGGGCGTTCACGTCGCGCGTCAGCTCCTGCAGGACGGCCAGCGCGCGCGGCGTGTTGAAGTCGTCGTCCATCACGCTGATGAAGTCGGCGCGCGCCGCCTCCAGCCGGGGTAGGATGGCGCTGCCATCGTCGGTCGCTGGCGCGTTGGCCAGCATCTGCCGCGCCAGGCGCACCGGGCTGTACAGCCGTTCCCAGCCGGCCGCCGCCGCCGCCAGCCCCTCCGGGCTGTAGACGATGGGATTGCTGTAGTGCGCGCTGAGGATGAACGTCCGGATGACTTCCGGCCGGTGCAGCTTGAGCGCGTCCTTGATAGTCAGGAAGTTGCCCAGACTCTTGGACATCTTCACTGGGTTGCCATCCGGCCCCGGCACCAGCAGGCTGCCGACCAGCATCCAGTAGCGGGCGAATTCGGCGTCGTTGGCGCACTCGCTCTGGGCGATCTCCGACTCGTTGTGGGGGAAGATGTTGTCCACGCCGCCGCCGTGAATGTCGAAGGTTGGCCCTAGATATTTGCGCGCCATGGCCGAACACTCGATGTGCCAGCCGGGGAAGCCCTCGCCCCAGGGGCTGTCCCACCGCAGGATGTGTTCGGGGTCAGCCCGCTTCCATAGGGCGAAGTCTTCGGGGTGGCGCTTCTCATCGCGCACCACTTCGCGCGTGCCGGCGGCCTGCTCTTCAATGCGGCGGTTGGACAACTTGCCGTAGCCGGGCGCGGTGGTCACGTCAAAATAGACGCTGCCGTTGACCACGTAAGCGTGCCCCTTGGCCAGAAGCTGCTCGATCATCTTGATCTGTTCGGGGATGTGGGCGCTGGCGCGCGGGGAGATATCCGGGCGCAGCACGCCCAGCGCGTCCATGTCCTCGAAGTAGCTGCGCGTATAGGTCTCGACGATCTGCATCGGGCGCGCCTGAAGCTGAGCCGCCTTGCGCAGGATCTTATCCTCGCCCGACTCGGTGTCGGTCAGATGGCCGACGTCGGTGATGTTCTGCACGTACAGCACGTCGTAGCCGCGGTAGCGCAGGTAGCGCACGACGACGTCGAACGACACGTAAGCCTTGGCGTGGCCGATGTGGGCGTGGTCGTATACCGTCGGCCCGCAGACGTACATGCCCACGCGCCCCGGTTCCAGCGGCTGGAACTCCTGCTTCTCTCGTCCTAAGACGTTGTAAATCTTCAACCCCATAATACCCGGCGCTTCCTCACTTTGGTCGCCATGAGCGCCCGTCGCCCTGCCGGTCATGGTGAGCGGCGGCCGCCAGGCGCATTGCACCCCGCTGCGTCAATGAGCGATCACATTGTAGCGCACATCACAAGTGCAGCCTATATGGAAAGTTTAACCCGGACAGCGCTGCCGCATCGAGACGATTTTGAGCGGCTTCCAGGGGCAAAACGGATGGCGGGGGCGCGATTTTCGCGTCTGCGAGCGTGGACGGTGAGAGCGCCGGCGGGCAGCCACAAGCCCGTCCTAACCTTGCTTGTCCGGGTAGGGGCGCTGCGCTTGGCGTCCGAGGCCAAAGCGCCCCACCCGCGACATGCACGCGGTGGAAACAGCACCCTGCTCCCATTTCCGAATGCGTCCAACCGGACGCAGTCAACTGCGCATCAGCGGCACATGTGCTAGACTACTGAAGGTGTTTGTCATCCGCCGTCCCGCGGGCAGCCGGGCATGAGGGCCTCGCGGGCGCGGCGCTGTCCCTATCGAACCGAAAGGGCCACTGCGATGCCGCCACAGAAAAGCGGATACTACTATCCCAACAAGTTCGCCCGCATCTTCCTGGACGCGATGGAAGAAGTCATGGGCAAGAACGGCCTCAACGCTGTGCTGCACCTGGCCGGGCTGGACAACCTG
>CALAJK010000082.1 GCA_937922795.1 uncultured Anaerolineae bacterium | reverse complement strand
GAGGTCGGTGAACGTCAAGTGTAGGCACTGTTTGACGCGCTCGAACAGCTCGGCGTAGCTGGCGCTGAAGCGCGGCGCATCCGCCAGCGCCAGCCGGGCGGCCGCCCGCTCGATGGCCTCAGCCTCGCCCTCGATCTCGATGAAATGGCCGTAAGGCAGCTCGTCCAGCGCGATCTCAACGTCGTCCAAGTGGTAGGTGGTGCGGTATTTCTCGTAGATCATGTAAGGCGTGTAACCCAGCTTGCCCAAGATGGTGTGCATGGCGTCGAAATCGCTGACCTCCACTTCGGCCTCGAAGCGGCTAGCGATGCCTGCCGCGGCCAGACTGCTGTCGGCTGGGCCTTTGTACGTCAGCCGTACGCGCGTGTCCTGGCGCAGCCGCACCACGATACCCGCCGGCGTCAGCGTGCGCCCGGCATCCTCGTAGCGCACGTTGCGCTCGTAGACGCGGGCCGCCGCCAATCGGGCGTTGGCTTGCTCCAGCCGCGCCCGCGCTGCCGCCAGATCGGGCACGTACAACTTGATTTCGGTCTCGCAGTATGCGTTCACAGCCGTCGCATCGATCCTAAACAGACGCTTCAGGCGACCTGGCGCAGCGCTTCAGGCAGGCAGCGGCGCACCGTCTCGGCCAGCTCGGCATAGACGCCCTGGGCGCATGCGGGTGCGAGCAGCACGCTCCAAGCGAAGCTGCCGGCGGCGCGTTCCAGCAGCCATAGGTCAACGCCGTAAGCCGGCAGATCAGGCTGGTCGCGCAGCGCATCGAACCGCAACTGCAGCAGCGCCGTCTTGAACGCCTCCAACCGCTGCGGCTCGATCCGGATGGACAGCGGCTTGTGATCGAACAGTCCCCGGTAGACCATCTCCAGCTTGACCTCATCGCGCCCCAGGTGGCGCAGCGTCCCGACCGAGTCGCGCGCGCGGCGGTCGTGGTAGCGCACCGTCAGGCGGAACACCGCCCGCGTCCCCGGCCGGAGCGCCAGCGTCTTCACTGGCTCCAGCCGCATCTGGTCAGCGATGGCGCGCAGCGGCGAGGCCTGGTAATCCACGACCGCCTCTTTCTGATCACCGGCTTTCAGTCCCTGACTTTCAGCACAATTTTGCCGAAGACCTCAAAGTTCGCCAGCAGCGCCTGGGCCTGCGCCGCCTGCTCCAGCGGCAGCACCGCGCCGATGACCGGCTGCAAGCGGCCTTCGAACACCAGGTTCATCACCCGCACGAAATCCTGGTGCGGCCCCATGGTGCTGCCGATGATGGCGATCTGGCGGGCGAAGATCTGGCGTAGATCGAGTTCGACGAACGGGCCGCTGGTGTTGCCGACCACCAGCAGCCGGCCGCCGATGCGGCACGACCGGATGCTGTCGAGGAAAGTGGCCGCGCCCACGTTGTCCACGACCACGTCCACGCCCTGCTTGCCGGTCAAGGTGTAGATCTCTTTCGACCAGTTGGGCGTCTCCTGCCGGTTGATGGTCACGTCGGCCCCTAACTCGCGCGCGCGGGCGCACTTGTCGGCGCTGCTGCCGACGACGTAGACCTTCGCCCCCGCCAGCTTGGCGATCTGGATGCTGGCGCTGTTGACGCCGCCGCCCGCGCCGACGATCAGCACTGACTCGCCGGCGCGCAGGCCGCCGCGGGTGATGAGCGAGTGCCAGGCAGTGACGTACACCAGACCGGCCGCGGCGGCAGCTTCAAATGAGACGGAGTCAGGGATTTTCAGCAGATTGCGCGCCGGCAGGGCGGCGTACTCCGCCGCCACACCGGGGACGGATTCGCCTAATAGATGGATGCGCGATTGGTTCTCCAGCCCGGTCATCAGCGCCGGGCTGTCTGGCGGCACGATGGTCGGATCAATGCACACCCGGTCGCCCGGCGCGAACTGGGACACGCCCGGCCCGACGGCGTCCACCACGCCCGCGCCGTCCGCGCCCATGATGTGGGGCATAGTCAGTTTCAATCCCGGCCAGCCCAGCCGCACCCACAAGTCCAGCCGGTTGAGTGCGGCCGCCTGGATGGCGACACGCACCTCGCCCGCGCCGGGTTCGGGGATGGGTAGATCGTGGACGATCTGGATGACTTCTAGGCCGCCGTGTCCAGTGATGACCGCCGCTTTCATCAGCGCAGCCCCAGCTCGTGGCGGGCGATGACCAGGCGCTGAATCTCGCTCGTCCCCTCGTAAATCTCGGTGATTTTGGCGTCGCGGAAGTAGCGTTCGACCGGCAGTTCTTTGCTGTAGCCCATGCCGCCGTGGATCTGCACCGCCGCGTGGGTGACGAACATGGCCGTCTCGCTGGCGAACAGTTTGGCGATGCTGGCCTCCAGCGTGTAGCGCTCGCCGGTGAGCTTGCTGCGCTCCTTGGCCAGCACCGCGTTGTAGATGAGCTGGCGGCTGGCTTCGATGCGCGTTTTCATGTCGGCGATCTTGGCCTGGATCATCTGGAAGCTGCCGATAGGGCTGCCGAAAGCCTGGCGCTGGCGGGCGTAGGCCACGCTGGCCTCGTAGGCGGCCTCGGCGATGCCCAGCGCCTGGGCGGCGATGCCGATGCGCCCGGCGTCTAGCACGGTCATGGCGATCTTGAAGCCGTCGCCGGGTTTCCCCAGCACGTCCTCGACCGGGCACAGGTAGTTTTCAAACACCAGCTCGCTGGTGGCGCTGGCGCGGATGCCGAGCTTCGGCTCTTTCTTGCCGCGGATGAAGCCGGGACGGGTGGCGTCGATCAGGAAAGCGGTGATGCCCTTGTGGTGCTTCTCTGGCTCGGTCATGGTGAACAGCACCACAAAGTCGGCGACCGGCCCGCTGGTCACCCAGCTTTTACGGCCGTTGATGATGTAATGCGTGCCGGCCTCGTTCAGCACGGCGCGGCTCTGCATCGTGCCGGCGTCGCTGCCGGACATCGGCTCGGTCAGGCTGTAAGCGCCGATTTTCTCGCCGCTGGCGACCGGCGTCAGGAAGCGGCGTTTCTGGTCCTCTGTGCCGAACTTCATCAGGCCGTGGGCGTAGAGCGAATTGTTGACGCTGACGATGGTGCTGTGGCTGGCGTCGGCTTTGGCGATCTCGATCATCGTCAGCACGTAGGCCAGGGTGTCCAGGCCTGCGCCGCCGTACTCCTCCGGCACTTCGATGCCCATCAACCCCATCGCGCCCATCTTGCGGACGGTGTCGAGCGGGAACTCGCCGGATTCGTCGAACTCCGCTGCGATCGGGACGATCTCTTTCTGAGCAAAATTACGCACTGCTTGCTGCAGCGCCAGATGTTCTTCGGTGAAGCGCAGGGTCAATGCAGCCGGTTCGGTTGCGACAGCCATAAGGTCATCCATCCTTCATAAACTGGTACAAACGTCATTTACTTGCTGCTGACGGCATTATAACATCTTGTGAGCACGACGGACGTCACCTTTTGTCGGTATCATTCGGGAGTTAATTATCTATGCCGCCGATCAAGATTGACCACCTGGCCGTCGTCGTCGAGGATATGGAGGCCGCGCTCAAGTTCTGGCGGGATGCGCTAGGGCTGCCGCTGGGGGGCACGGAGCACAACGAACAGGAAGCGGTGGACATCGCTTTTCTGCCGGTGGGCGAAGCGCGGGTCGAACTGCTGAAACCGATCACCGACGACAGCGGCATCGCCAAGTATCTGGCCAAGCGCGGGCCGGGGATGCACCACGTCTGCATCGCGGTGACGAATATCGAAGGCGCGATGGCGCAGTTGGCCGCCAGCGGCATCCAGCTCATCAACGAGACGCCGCGCGTGCGCGAAGACGGCACTCGCTACGCCTTCGTGCATCCCAAGAGCACCGGCGGGGTGATGGTCGAACTGTACGAACTGGCGTCCTGAGCCGACTGCAGCCGACCTGCGCCGGTTGTGGTATGCTTGCGCGGCGTGCTCGATGAGCGGTGGAGTTAGGTTCACGTGATGAAATACGGGTTGATCGGCTGGCTGCTGGCGCTGCTGGTCGCGCCGGCGGCTGCACAGCCAGCGCTGGACTGCGCGGCGCGGGTGCGGCTGCTGGTGGAGACGGCGCGGCTGGCCTGCGCTGAGACCGGCCTGAACGAGGCCTGTTATGGCGGCGGCCTGGCCAGCCTGGACGGGCGTGAGGGCGCTGACGAGGCGCGTTTCGCCGCCCCCGGCGATAAAGTCCCGCTGGGTGCGGTCAAGACGCTGCGCGTGGGCGCGGGTGATGAGGTGGAAGGCTGGGGGGTGGCGCTGCTGCGGCTGCGCGCCAATCTGCCCGATGGCGCGGTGACGCTGCTGGCTGTGGGGGCGGTGACAGTGGATAACCTCAGCGACAAGGGGACGGCGTACGTCGGGCTGCCGGTGACGGTGCGCGAGCGAACCGGCGCCAACGTGCGCCTGCGCCCGTCCCCCAATGCGGAGATCATCGCTCAACTGCCGACCGGCCAGACGCTCCTCGCTGACGGCCGGCTGGCGGACGGGAGCTGGGTGCGGCTGCTGTCTGGCGGGTGGGTGGCGGCGGCGCTGCTGCGCCCAGACGACCGGTTAGCGGACTTGGAAGTGACGGCGGCGGCGGATTATCCGCCGGCTGACCGGTCGGCCTATGCGCCCATGCAGCGGCTGCGCTTCCGGTCTCAGCCGGCGGCGGACTGCCCAGATGAACCCGGCGGGCTGATCGCGCAGACGCCGGACGCCGCTAGCCCGGTCACGCTCAGCGTCAACGGCCTGGAGACGTCGTTTGCCGGCACGCTGTGGTTCCGCACCGGCGACGGCGACTCGACGATGGTCGCCGTGCTGGAGGGCGGCGCTGTGCATCAAGGCGCGCCGCTGTCCGCCGGCCAGCAGGTGGAGTACGCCTACAATGGGCGCGACATCCAGCAGTTAGCGCCCCCGGCGGACTACGCTTACGTGCAGGCGCGTCGTCTGCCGCTGACGCTGCTGCCGCGTCCGGTCGAGCTGCCGTTCTCGCTGGGGGGCGTGGTGTTCCCGTATGCCGCTGGATCGGGCTTTCTGAACAACATCCCGGCCGAGGCTGCCTGCACCGCCGTCTGGGCGGTGGACGTGAACCTGCGGGCTGGGCCGGGGCGCGAATACCCCATCCGGCGCGGCGTGCCCGGCGGCTACTACGGTCGCCCGGAGGCCCGCGCCCAGGGCACGGACGGGCAGCTCTGGTGGCGGCTGGCGGAGGGCATCTGGGTGCAGGCGGCCAATACCGCCGCCGCTGGAGCTTGTGGGAGCCTGCCGCTGGTCGAGCCGCCGCCTATCCCGGCGCGGTGAGCGGCTCATCGGGGCGGCCGGCCGCCGCCAACAGACCCCACCATAGCGCCTGAAACTGGAGCAGCGTCCAGGGGTAGTGGTCGAACAGCCCGATGATGGCCAGCGCGATGACAGCGCCTAGCAGCAGCGTCTGCTCTATACGCCGGCGGGCGCGCAGCGCCGCCTCGACACCCGCGCCCAGGGCGACCGCCAGCAGCCCCAGGCCGACCAGCCCAAGCTCAGCCCAGGCGGACAAGTACACCTGGTGCACGGGCTGCCCGCGCAGGTCGAAGGCGGTGAACCGCAGATAGCGGCTAGCCTTCCAGGGGAAGTTGCCGATGCCCACCCCGATGAGGGGCGACTCGCTGATGGCTTGCCGCGCGAAATCGGCGAAGATGGCGCGGTCGCTGATGGAGCGCAGTTCCAGCGAAGCGTCGTCGCCTACGCCGGCGCGGTTCGCCAGGAACGGCCAGTACAGCGCGGCGAACAGCCCGGCGGCGACCAGGCTGAGTCCCAGCAGCGCGGCTGCCCTGACCGCCCAACCGGGCCGGCGCGCGCGCCACAGGAGCGGCAGGATGGCCGCGCCGGCCGCCGCCAACCCGATCCACGCCGCCCGCGAGAAGGTCAGCAGCAGCGCCCACAGCCCGGCCAGCAGCAGCCCGCCGCCGGCCCAGGGCGCGCGGCGGCCTGGGGAGAACGCCAGCCGCAGCGCCGCCAGCAGGCCGACGACTAGGAAACCGGCCAGGATGTTGGGGTGGGGCAGCAGACCGTAAGGCCGCAGCCAGCGCACGCCCTCGGCCAGCACCACGCTAACGCCGGACTGCTGCGGGTAGATGGCGAATTCGCCCAGCGCGCGCAGGCCAACCGGCCCCTGAAGCGCGACCTGCAGGCCAGCCAGCGCCGCGTTCCACAGCAGCCCGGCGCAAAGCGTGGTCACGATCTGGCGCGGGCTGCCGGCGCAGGCGACCGCCGCCGCGAACAGCGCCGCCACGCCCAGCGGCAGCGCTGCGCCGGCGGTCACCTCCGGGCGGAACGCGCGGGTGTAGCTCCAAGTCGCCGACAGAAATGCCCACAGCGCCAGCAGCAGCAGCGCCAGCGCCCACAGCCGCCGCGCCGGGTCGCGCCGCAGCGCGGCGAAGCCGGGCAGTCCCAGCGCCAGCCACCAACCGACAGTCCACAGCATCGGCCAGAACAGGAGGAAGCCCGCGCTGTAGGTGGCGCTGAAGGAGTCAGCGCTACCTGGCAGGCGATACCACACGGGAACTAGGGCGAAGGCGGTGGCAATCCCCATGTGCAGCGGCAGGCGGGGGTTCAGGGTGGGCAGGCGCATCAGCGTGGTGACGGTCTCTGGCATTGGGCAGGATGATAGTCGTTCGTCGCAGAAAACGACAAGTATATTTGTCACTAGATACACATATCTTATACGGTATACTGATGGGCTCATGTGGGTGTAAGACAGGATGAGACGAAACCCGCGTGACCGAGGCCGACATCATCGCCGCGGCGCAGGCCGCCGGCTGCCGGGCGATCCCGGTTGCGTGAAGTGGAGCGACAGGTATGAGCACACAGCAGATTGATCTGCCGATCATGGGCATGACCTGCGCGAGCTGCGTCCGCAACGTAGAACGGGCGCTGAGCAAGGCAGAGGGCGTGGCGGAAGTGAACGTCAACCTGGCGACCGAGCGCGCCCAGGTGCGCTTTGACCCGGAAAAGGTGAAAGTGGATGAGATGATCGCCCGCGTCGCCAATGCCGGCTACAGCGTGGCGCAGGCCACCATCGAGCTGCCGATCACCGGCATGACCTGCGCGAGCTGCGTCCGCAACGTGGAGCGGGCGCTCAGCCGGACGCCGGGCGTCCTGTCGGTATCGGTCAACCTGGCGACCGAGAAGGCCAGCGTCACCTATCTGCCGGGCAGCGTGCGCCGCGCCGACCTGGTGCAGGCGGTCGAAAAGGCCGGCTACGGCGTGCTCGACCTGGCTGGCGCCGCCGCCCCGGAGGACGCCGAGCGGCAGGCGCGCCGGGCTGAAATTGACCGGCAGCGGCGCTTGGTGCTCATCGGCGCGCTGTTCACCATCCCCCTGTTTGTGCTGAGTATGGCGCGCGATCTGCTGATGGCCAGCCTGGCGGGGGCGGCTGGCGGCCACAGCATGGCGATGAAGCTGGCGGCAGACCCGGCGCTGGCCTGGCTGCTGTGGCCTGGCTGGCCGTGGGTGTTCGGCCTGCTGGCGACGCCAGTGCAGTTCATCGTCGGTCGGCAGTACATCGTGGGGGCCGTCAAGGCCGCCCGCAACCGGAGCGCCAACATGGATACGCTGATCGCCATGGGGTCATCGGCGGCCTACCTGTACAGCGTGGCCGTGCTGGCCGGCATGGCGCTGGGGCTGTCGGCGGTCATCGGCGACCATGTGTACTTCGAGACGGCGGCGGTCATCCTGACGCTCATCACCCTGGGCAAGCTGCTGGAGGCGCGCGCCAAAGGGCGCACCAGCGAGGCGATCAAGTCGCTGATGGGCCTGGCGCCCAAGACGGCGACGTTGCTGCGCGACGGCCAGGAAATCGAGGTGAGCATAGACGAGGTGATGCAGGGCGACGTGCTGGTGGTGCGCCCCGGCGAGCGCATCCCGGTGGACGGCATCGTCCTCGAAGGTCGTTCGTCGGTAGATGAGTCGATGCTGACCGGCGAGAGCCTGCCGGTGAACAAGAGCGTGGGCAGCCAGGTGATCGGCGCCACCGTCAACAAGCAGGGACGGCTGGTGATCGAGGCGACGCGTGTCGGGGCGCAGACCGCGCTGGCGCAGATCATCCGGCTGGTGGAACAGGCGCAGGGTTCCAAGGCGCCCATTCAGCGGGTGGCGGATCGCGTCTCCGGCGTGTTTGTGCCGATTGTGCTGGTGCTGGCGGCGTTGACTTTCGCCGGGTGGCTGGTGATCGGCCAGGTGGGGTTTGTCGAGGCGATGGTGCATACGGTGGCGGTGCTGGTCATCGCCTGCCCGTGTGCGCTGGGGCTGGCGACGCCGACGGCCGTCATGGTCGGGACTAGCCGGGGCGCTGAGATGGGCATCCTGTTCAAGAGCAGCGAAGCGCTGGAGAACGCCCAACGCTTGCAGGTGGTGGCGCTGGACAAGACCGGCACGATCACCCGCGGCGAGCCGAGCGTCACCGATGTCCTGCCCGCTGAGGGCTTCAGCCGGGATGCGCTGCTGCGCCTGGCGGCGGGCGCCGAACGCGGCAGCGAGCACCCGTTGGGGCAGGCGGTGGTCCAGGCAGCCCAGGACGCCGGCTTGGCGCCGGCGCAGCCAGAGGGGTTTGAAGCCGAGTCTGGGCGCGGCGTCCGGGCGCAGGTCGAAGGCCGGCAGGTGCTGGTTGGCAGCCCGCGCTACCTGCGCGAGCAGGGCATTGATCTGGCGGCGGTCGAACCTCAGATCGAAGCGCTGCAAGCTCGTGCCCGCACGGTCGTGGCGGCGGCGGTGGATGGCCGGGCAGCCGGCGTGTTGGGGATCGCCGATACGATCAAGGACGGTTCGCGCGAGGCGGTGGCGGCGCTCCAGGTGCTGGGGCTGGAAGTGGTCATGGTGACCGGCGACAACCGGCTGACGGCTGAGGCGATCGCCGCCGAGGTGGGGGTGCGGCGCGTGCTGGCGGAGGTGCTGCCCAGCCAGAAAGCCGACGCGGTCAAATCGCTGCAAACCGAGGGCAAACGGGTGGCGATGGTGGGCGACGGCATCAACGACGCGCCGGCGCTGGCCCAGGCGGACGTCGGCATCGCCATCGGCACCGGGACGGACATCGCCATGGAGGCGGCGGACGTGACGCTGATGAGCGGCGACCTGCGCGGCGTCGTCCGGGCGATCAGCCTGAGCAAGGCGACCATGCGGACGATCTACCAGAACCTGTTCTGGGCGTTCATCTACAACATCATCCTGATCCCGGTGGCCATGCTGGGGCTGCTAGTGCCGATGCTGGCCGCCGCCGCCATGGCCTTCAGCAGCGTGTTCGTGGTGAGCAACAGCCTGCGGCTGCGGGGGAAGCGGTTGGACGCTCCGGCGGCGGCCGGTCTGCGCCAGTTGAAGCCGGCCGCCGCATGATGGGCGGCGGCGCTGAGAAACGCGAGGTCGCGGTCAGTCAGATTACTGCCGTCAAAACCGGCTCCTGCTAGCAGCAGCCGAGCGCGTTTGTTGTCTAGCCGCTACCTATGACGGGCAGTGCCTCGTTGCAGAGCCGCGCGCGAGCGCGCGCCTTGAATCACGTGGTGGGCGCTACTGTGCGCCATGCACAAATTGGTTTGACTTTGGCGCTCAACCGGCCTTAAGATAGATTTACTCGAGTAGACAATTCGAGTAAAAAGCAGTTAATATTTATTGCGAGATACTTTTGTGGGAAAACGACCTACACGTTACGATGTAGCTCAACTAGCCCAGGTCTCGGTCGCAACTGTCTCCTATGTGGTCAATAATGGGCCGCGGGGCGTGTCTGCGGAGACACGCAAACGCGTAGAATCGGCCATCCAGCAGCTTGGATATCAGCCGCACGCCATCGCCCGCAGCCTGAAAACCGGAAGCAGCCAAACGGTTGGTTTGTTGGTTCAGAGCCTGCTGCAATCTTTCACTGGGTCTCTGGTTGATGCGGTTGAAAAGAGCTTGGCCTCCCTCGACTACGGCTTGATCCTTGCTAGCAGTCACGAAAACCCTGAACGCGAACGGAAGATGCTCAACGTGCTGGGAAGCCAGCGTATTGATGGCTTACTGTTTGTGCCGGCGTCCAGCCATAATCGCGAGCACGCCATCGCGTTTATTGAGGCCGGCATTCCGCTGGTATTCATGGACCGCTACATTCCCGGCGTGCCTGCCGACGTGGTCATGACCGATAACGCCGCGGCGGCGCGCCAGTTGACCACCCATCTCATCGATCAGGGATGCCGGCGTCTGATATGCCTGTCTTTCAGCCGCGATGCCTCATCCGCCATCGATCGCGTCAAAGGTTTTTGGCAGGCTTTGGCAGATCGTGGGCTGCCAACGGGCAATCATCAGATCCTGATTATGGAATATGCATCTGGTGTCTCGTCGCCCGATCAGCCTTTGCTGGATTATATACGCGAACACGGCGTCCCAGACGGGATTATCTGTACCACGGATGATTTGATCGTCCGAGCGATCAAGACCCTACGCCAGCTTAGGATCCGTGTCTTTGATCAAGTGTTGGTTGGCGGAGGGTTCGTCAATTCGCCCTGGGCAGAATTGTTCGAAGGTTCCATACCGATTGTTCACCAAGATTTTCAGCTCATGGCGCGCAAGGCTGTTCAGTTCCTGCTTGATCGAATAAGCGGTGACGACTCGCCGCCGCGAACCGAATTGATTGAAGCCCACCTGCTGACAGGCGCATAATGCGTGATTGGAGAGAGGAGGCGCTATCGAGAGCCGATCGCTTGAGCACTATCGGGGTCGTCATTGCGGCTGACAACTACTGATAACTAAACGTTTACTACCTAGTTTGTACAAGGAGTGAGAGATGCGCAGGCTTATATTGCTGTTTGTGGCTGTGCTGATGGTGGCATCGCTGTCCCTGACACTAGTAGGCGCGCAGGATGAGATCATTACTATCGGCTATGCTGCGCCAGGGCTGGATGCCTTCCAGGCCGGCGTGATGGCCAGCGTGACTCGGTATGCCACCGAAAAAGGCTGGCAAGTGATCAACGTGAACTCCCCGCGAGATGCTGAGCTCCAGGCGAATCAGATCGAGAACCTGATTTCGCTGGGTGTCAAGGCAATCATCGCTGTGCCGGTGGACAGCCAGGCGTTTTGCGCCTCGGTGGCGAAGGCGAAAGCGGCTGGTATCCCCATTTACACCATCGACCGGGCGCCGATTGGCTGTGAAGTCAATATGACGGTTCAGGCCGACAACTATCTGGGCGGCAAACAATCGGCTGAAGCGATTGTGGCCTTTTTGAAAGAGAAGTATGGCGAGGAAAAAGGCGTAGTGTTGGAGCTGCAGGGAGACATGGGCAACAACGTGGCTCAACTGCGAAGTGCGGGCTTCAACGATGTGATGAAGGAATACCCGAACATCACCGTCATCTCCAAGCCGACCGAGTGGCAGCAGGATAAATTCTTCCAGAGCACGCTGGACGTTGTGGGGTCTCAGGAAGTAGATGCTATCTACGCGCATTCCGATGCCGTGGGGACTATTCCCATCCTGCAGGCGCTGGACCAGCTCGGCAAGAAGATTCCGCGGGGCGAGGAAGGCCACATCTTTCTGGCTACGATCGATGGGACGCCCAACTGCCTGAACAATATCCGGGCGGGATTCCAGGATCAGTGCTCCAGCCAGCCGAACCCCGATTTCGGTTTGCTGGTGAACTATGTCGAAATGGAACTGAACGGCGAGACGATCGAGGTCGGCGAAGTCGTGAAAGAAGGCGCGCCCTGGTCACCGGCCAAGATTGAAATGACCGAAACGGGCCTCATGCTCAATCTGGCGACGACCAATGTGACGCCTGAGAACGTCGACGACAAGTCGCTCTGGGGCAATGCTGAGCTGTAGAACTCCGTTTGTATTAGGTTGGGGGCCAGGGTAAGTTCTCTGGCCCCATCTGTCCTTTGCTGCAGAGCGATGTGGGGAAGCGCCGCATAGGGAGGCAGAACACCTCGTGAAAAGCAGTGTGATCCGTAAGATATTGCTAACCCTGCTCGACAATCTGATCTGGGTGTTTGTTTTTGTCGCCATCCTGGTTTTCTCGCTGCTGTCAGACCGCTTTTTCACGCCTTCGAATTTGCTCAGCATCTGCTCAGTTGCAAAGATAGATCGAGGATAGGCAGCACCTAACGGTGCAGGTTGTAGACGAGCGCCTTGAGCATCGGTTCGCGCCGCTGAAGTCGCCATGAGCGCGAGCGAATGACATCGCCAAACAAGCGTTTCATGACGG
>CALAJK010000081.1 GCA_937922795.1 uncultured Anaerolineae bacterium | reverse complement strand
AGCTACTATACAGGTGAGGAATGGCGACAGATCGCATGTGCTTCTCCAGGTTGGTTTCGTTTCGCAACTCAACCTTACTGGAAAATCGCTGGCTTTCCTACCCATTCCTCTCGCTCATCTGTTCAGTGTCCGGTGGCTAGTGAATTTCTCTCAAATCGTTTAAGAAAACATGCGAGTCATAGGGGTAGTAGGTTGCGTACGCAGACAGTGTTGAGTATGCTTAAGATAAGATAAGGAAAAACTTAAACGCCAGCACAGGCAGGAAGCTATGGACACGAACGGCGATAACGCTCGTATCCTCGTTGTGGATGACGAAGGGGCGATCCGGTATTCAGTCAGCAAGACGCTTCAGCGCATCGGTTACGAAGTGGATGAAGCTGCGAGCGGCGAAGAGGCACTGGAGATGATGAGCAAGCGCGAGTACGACGTCGTGCTGACGGACATTCGTATGCCTGGTCTGACCGGTGTGGAGCTGTTGAAACGCATCAAAGAGACTGTGCCCGATGCCATCGTCATCTTGATGACCGGTTATGCCAGCCTGGGAACCGCCGTTGAGAGCCTGCGGTTGGGCGCGCATGACTATTTGATCAAGCCGAGTTCCAGCCAGGACATCCGGCAGAGCGTGGCGCGGGGCGTCGAGCGCGCCCGCAACCTCAAGCGCCGCCGGGCGCTGCTGGATGCGATCCGCAGCAACGTGTTCGAGCTGACGCGTGCGGATGTTGAAGCGGTCGGTGCCATCCTGAACGAGGATGAAGAGCCGTCTTTGGTTGGAACTGCGTATGAATCGCCGCCGACCGAACCAGTCGCTAACAACATGACTTTGGGGCCGCTGACCATCTATCCCGGTCGTTACCAGATCTCGGTCGGCGACCAGCCGATTGACCTGACGCCGACCGAATTCGACCTGCTGCTGTACCTGGCGGCGCATCGCGGGCGCGTGGTCTCCTGCCATGAGCTGGTGCGCGAGGTGCGGGGCTATGCCGTGGATGAGGCTGAGGCGCGCGAGGTCATCCGCCCCCATGTGAGCAACCTGCGCCGCAAACTCAAGCAAACTGGCCACGATGCTGATCTGATCGTGAATGTCCGGGGCATCGGCTACCGGCTGAGCGATCAGGGATAGTGACCGCTTGCGGCCACCGATGACCTTGACAGTGCGGCGTGAGTTCAAGCTGGCAGCCTGCGGGCCGCGTTTGCTGGCTTGCAGTTTGTTTGTGGGGCTGTGGGCGGCGCTGCTGTGGGCGGTCCCGGCGGCGGCCCAATCGGATCCGGTTGAGACCCTGCTTCAATCGCTGACGCTGGAGCAGCGCGCGGCGCAGTTGTTCCTCGTCCGGCTGTCGGGATCGTCGTTGAACAGCGTCGGGCGCGAGTTCCTGGCGCGGTGGCAGCCGGGCGGCCTGGCGCTGCTGGGCGACAACATCACCACGCCCGAGGGCATCACCCGCCTGACGAACGCCTACCAGCAGACGATCGTCGAAGCGGGCGGCGTCCCTCTGCTCATCGCCGTAGACCAGGAGGGCGGCCCCATCTCGCACCTGCGCGAGGGGTTCACGGTGTTCCCGACGCCGGCCTTGCTCACCGCGGCGGGCGACCCAACGCTGGCGGCTCGCGTCGGCGGCGCTATCGCGGAGGAGCTGCGGGCGGTGGGCATCAATATGAACCTGGCTCCTGTGGCCGATCTGGAAACGCAGCCTGCCAACTGGCTCATCCGCCGCCGGGCTTTCGGCAGCGATCCGGCGATGACCGCCCCCATCATCAGCGGTTTCATCCGCGGGACTCAAGCGGCGGGAGTGCTGGCGACGGCCAAGCATTTCCCCGGCCATGGCGAGACCACGACCGACTCGCACGCGGCGCTGCCGGTGATTGATCTGCCTTACGAGCGCCTCGATGCGATCGAGCTTGTGCCCTTTCGCGCGGCGATCGCCGGCGGAACGGCGGCCATCATGGTGGCGCATATCTGGTATCCCGCGCTGGAGCCGCAGCCGGAACTGCCCGCCAGTTTATCCGGGCGCGTCATGACCGACTTGCTGCGCCGACAGTTGGGCTATGACGGGTTGATCGCGACCGACGCCCTGGATATGGACGCAGTAGACCGGACTTACAGCTACCCTCAAGCCATCCTCATGGCCATTCAGGCCGGCGCTGACCTGCTGGTGAGCGCGCACATCGGCCCGGACAGCCATGCTGCGGCGATCCAGGCGGTGGCGGACGCAGTTCGGTCAGGACAGCTCTCAGCCGCGCGGCTGGATGAGTCGGTGCGCCGAATCCTGCGGGCGAAGCAGGCCTATCACATCCTGGATTGGCAGCCGCTCGATCCAAATCAGACAGCGGCGCGCCTCAACTCGGCGGCGCATGAGCGCCTGCTGGATGAGCTTTTCCTGGCGGGCGTGACGGTGGCCGTTGATCGTCAGGGATGGGTTCCGCTGCCCCCGGAGCGGTCGGCGGCGATCGTTTATCCCGCCACTCGGACGCAGATCAACCGCGAGTGCAGCCTGCGGCCAGGGCTGCGCTGGGTGGGTGTATCGGATTCGCCCTCGGAAGAAGAAATTGGCTGGGCCAGGGATGCGGCCTTGCGCACCGAGGTGACGGTCGTCTTCACCCAGAACGCCGAGTCAAACCCCCAGCAGCAAGCGCTGGTCCGGGCGCTTCCGCCGGAGCGAACGGTCGTCGTGGCGCTGTGGTCTCCGTATGACTGGCTGGCGTTTCCCGATATCGCCGCTTATCTGACGACGTACAGCCCGGCTCGCGCGGCAGTTCCGGCGGCCTGCGCGGTGCTGTTCGGCCAGGCGCCAGCTCAAGGCCGGCTGTCTATCACTTTGTCGGATGAGCTGCCGGCTGGCAGCCGGTCGTAAGGAATTTGCAAAGTCGAAAAACTATCCTCAAAGGCGTTTGCAGTTGATGCGCTCAGTAGCATTCTGCTAATCAACGAGCGTTCGGCTCTTACAAACGTAAAGGTGAGATTGCGGGGGTGAGCGCTGCCGATTGCGCGGCAGTCTATCGGCGCGACGGCGAGTGACGTTGCAGGGGAACAGCATCCCGAAGTGCTGTGCAGGGGGACGCAGTGGAAGAGAGGTTGTGGCGGCAGTTTGCGACTGTCATTGCCGACCGAATGCACGATCCGGTCGTGGTGATGGACGTCGCGCTGCGCATTAAGGCGGTCAACCACGCTTTTATGGCTGTGTTCCAACTGAATCCTGAACAGGTTGAGGAACGCCCCCTGACCGAGATAGGCGCCGATTGGCATGTCCCAGGGCTGCTGCCATTGTTAGGGCGGCTGCGCAGTCGCGACGGTGGGCAATTTGACCGCATCCAGATTGATCACACCTTCGACCAGATTGGTCGCAAGACGTTGGTCTTCAATGTGCACCGGCTTGAAGTAGACAACGCCGGCGTCCAGCCGTTCATCTTCCTGGTGATCGAAGATCTGGCCGTTTACCGCGAGGCAGAGGCGGCGCTGCAGACGGCCTACAGCCGGCTTGAAGAACAGATCGCGGCGCGCACCGCTGAGCTTGAGGCGGCCAATGCGCGGCTGAAGCAGGAGCTGGCGGAGCGCGAGCAGCTTATGACGGCGCTGCGTCTCAATGAGCTGTGGCTGTCGAACATCCTGGATATCGTCGTAGATGCGATCATCTGTTTCGACGGCCAGCAGCGGATCATCCGGTTCAATAAGGGCGCTGAAGTTATTTTTGGTTACACGGCTGATGAAATTTTGGGCCAGCCCATGAACCGGCTGATCCCACCCCGATTTATCGAAACGCACAATCGCCATGTTGAACGTTTTGCGCGCGGCGAGAAGCAGTCCGACCACATGCACGATCGTGCCCCGGTGTGGGGGCTGACCAAGGACGGGCGTGAGTTCCCAGCGGAGGCGTCTGTTTCGAAAATCTCTGTCAATGGGCAACTGACGTTCATCGTCATCCTGCGCGACATCAGCGGGCAGTTAGCCCTGGAAAACAGCCTGCGCCAGGCCTTGGAACGCGAACGCGAACTGAATGAACTGCGCGGGCGCTTCATCGCAATGATCTCGCACGAGCTGCGGACGCCGCTGTCCGTCATCTTGTCCTCCAGCCAGCTGCTGGAGAATTACGGCCAGCGCATGTCGCCGCAGAAACAAAAGCAGTACTACGATTTCATCCGGCAGCAGGTGCTGCATCTGACCGAGCTGCTGGAGGATACGCTGGCCGTCAGCCGCGCCGAAACGGTCGGCATGGAATTTGAGCCGCAGACGGGCGATCTAGAGCGGCTGTGCTGCAGCGTGGTGCAGCGCGTCCAGGTCACTGTTCAGGATACGCACCGTATCATCTTCACGACCAGCGGCCTATGCCATAAAGCGCGCTTTGATGAACGGTTGGTGTGGCGCATCCTGAACAACCTGCTCTCAAATGCGATCAAGTACTCCGTTAACGGCGGCGATATTTGGGTCGATCTGACCTGTGAAGACGGCCAAGCGGTTTTACAGGTGCGCGATCAGGGGATTGGCATCCCAGAAGCCGACCGCCTACACCTGTTTGAGAGCTTCTACCGCGGCAGCAACGTGGGCGCGATCCCCGGCACTGGCCTAGGGCTGGCGATCGTCCTGCAAGCGGTTCAGACGCACGGCGGGACGATCAGCTGTGACAGCAGCGAAGGGCAGGGCACTACCTTCACGGTGAAGCTGCCGATCAGCTAAAACCCTCCCTGCGCGTTGAACATGAAGGCCAGAAAGTTGAACTGTTCCTCGGCGTTCATCGGGCGCGGGCGGACCAAATCGTCAATGATGCCGGTGAATAGGTCGATGGTCAGCAGTTTGCCCTCATACATGAACAGTTGATCCATGAAAAACCGCATATTGCCCCAGAAGGGTTGGTCGAAGAAAAGATTGCCCAGCCCGTAATGCAGGAAAGCCTGCGTCCCACGCGCCGTGTTGTAGAACTCCATGATCTGCGGTTTGTGCGCCTGCGTGCCGATCACGACGTCCGCGCCTAGATCAGCTAACCCGCGGAAGTCCGCGCGCTGCTGGGGGGTCGGCAGGTATTCCTCGAATTCCTGATGCTGCACGGTGACGATCAGCAGATCGCTGTCCAGCGCCAGCGCGGGCAGGTTGGCGCGAAACCAGTTCCAATCACACGGCGCGGCGCCGGGGCGCGTCGCGCTGGCCAGCGCGTAGTACGGCCCGGCCCAATTGCAGGCGACCATGATGATGCGGTTGCCCCGATGCACGATCACCAGTGGCTGCTGCGCCCGCGCCAGGTCTTCGCCGCCGCCCACCGTCTGGATGCCGCGATCACGATACCATCTCAGCGTGTCCAGATAGGCGGTGAAACCGTAGTCATTGTTGTGGTTGCCGGTCAGCTCCACGATGTCCAGGCCGAGCCGGTCGAACAACTCGAAGTGATCCTGTTTGGAGCAGAATGCCCCCAGCGGCGGCTGTTCCGCTTGCGGACAGCCGGGGGAGAACGAGACTTCGTTGCTGGTATGGAAGAAGTCGGCGCGCGTGGTATAGGCCTGGATGCCGGAAGCCGCCGCTGGCACGCCTAGGCGATCGAGCGCCTCGCGGGTGTTGCGCGTGAGCGCGGTCACGCCGGAGAGCAGCAGGCGCGTCAGCCGGTCAGGGAAAAAGTTGGGCGGCGCGCCTTCGAACGCCAGGGGATAACGGCTTAAATCGGCGTCCAGGGGATGCAGCGGCGTTTGGCCGGGCGCGAGCGCCAGATGTAAGACGCGGTAGCGCGGCGTCAGCCGGTCGAACGCCAGCAGCGTGAAACGCGTGCGGTCGCGCCACAGCGTATTGAGGAGCGCATCGTCCGCCACGATCGCCGTCTGCAGGGCCAGCGGCACGCCGTGCTGGCGCAGGGCGGCGGCGGTGGTCTCGTCCAGCGTGAGCAGCGCGTCATATTGGCCGTCGCGGATCGCCTGCAAACGGTCAACCGGCAGCCAGCCCTGCAAACTGGGGAAGCTGACGGCGGGCAGGAACAGCGCCAGCCCATCGCCAGATGGCGCAGGCGCAGCCGGGGACGGGGTGATGGCACTGGCAGGCGTGTTGGTGGCGAAGATCAACGGCGGGTTCGGGGGGGCGTCCTGCCAGGGGGCCGTGTAGAAGCGCAGATAGTCCAGCACGTGCTGCCGCCAGTACGCGTTGTTATGCTGGCCTTCAGGATACAGGCAGTACTCATGGGCGATGCCGCGCTGGCGCAGGCGTTCGTGCATCAGATCGAGGTTCTGGCGGGCGTAGTCGTCTCGTCCGCGATCCAGCCAGATGCGCAAGATGTCCAGATCATCCGCGGTCTGCGCCAGCCGAAGCGGATTGTGTTCTGGCGGCGCGTGGTAGTCATCGAAGAAAGCGCTGTGGCCGCCGACGCTGCTGAACAGGTCAGGGCGGCGAAATGCCAGATGAAACGCCCAGAAGCCGCCGCGGGAAATGCCGCCGACCGCCCGCGCCTCTCGGCGGCTGTCCACCCGGTAAGCGTCTTCAACCAGCGGCATGAACTCCTCTAGAAACACGTTCGCCCATGACACGCGGTCAAACTGATTGCGGTTGGCGATCCACTCGCCGAACGGGAGCGCCACGATGACCGGCGGCAGCGTGCCATCGCTGATGCCGGCGTCCAGCAGCTCTTTCAAGCCCAGCCGCAGCCAATGGCCATCATCTTCGTTCGATCCATGCATGAGATAGAGGATCGGGTAAGCGCGCGTCGTCTGGCCGTAGCAGGGGGGCGTGTAAACTGAGTAGTACATGGTGGTTTGGGCGAGGCTGCTGCGGTAGCTGCCGCGTTCCACTGCGCCGGCAGTTTCGCCGCAGGGTTGGAACGCGCTTAAGGAAAGGAAGGGCAGGCTGAGCAGTAAGGCCAGCGGTAGCAGCCGGCGGCAGATAGAGATCATCGCACCTCGCTGCGGGACAGTTTCGTCCGGACGGCGCTGGGGATTATACAGGCCGCGCAGCGTGTAGGACAGCCTAAGGTGCGCTGGCAGGGGGCGCATTGAACATCGATGAACTGCGCATTAACGCTTGTTTGAGACGGTCTTTCGGGTTACCTTTATGCTGTACCCACAGCCAATTTATGCCTAGGGAAGCCCCACGATGGGATCGCTGAATCCGGACCTGATTTCGAAAGACCTAGATGCGGTGCTGAATGAGGCGGTGGCCCTTAAGGATCAGTTCCGCAAACCAGTGCTGTTCCCGGAACTGCTGCTGCTGGCGCTGCTGCGCCGGCCTGATACAGCCGCTGCGCGCCTGTTTGAGGCGTTCACGGCCGCCCGCGGCCTCGATCTGAAGAAGCTCGATCGCCAGGTGCAGTTAGCCGTAGAGAGCCGCAGCGATCAGAACGGCAATCTTGACTTCATCGCCCGCGGCAATCGCGCCGTGCCCTTGTCACGCCAGACGATCATCTTGATTGACGAAGCGTTGAGCCTGGCCAACTCGCTTGACGAGGTGCGAGTGGACACTTCACATGTGCTGTCGATCATGGCGCAGAGCTCGATGAGCACCAGCGGCCTGCTGCGCGCCCAGGGTATCACCCCGAAGGCGATCGACGACATGCTGTCTGAGAACAGTCAAATCCGCCGCGTCGGCGGCACGACCCAGGATGTGGTGGCTACCGCGAAAGGCGGCCAACTGCGCGCGGTCTATTTCCGCGAGGGGCTGCTGCGCGACATCATCAACATCCTGTCGCAGGCCGTCAACCGCCACGTCATCCTGGTCGGGGCGGACGGCGTGGGCAAACGAACGCTAGCCTACAGCCTGGCGCTGCTGATGTCGGAGGGCAAAGGGCCGAAAGGGCTGAAGAACTTGGTGCAGATTGACGAGACCGCGCTGCTGGACAGCGACCAGAAGGCGGTGCGCGCCGGCCTGAGCAAGGCGGCGGGGGGCATTCTGTTCATCCCGCATCTGCACCGGTTCTTTGGCGGACCGATCAAGGCGGAGTTCAGCAAAGCGACTCCGCTCATCCAGAAGGCGTTCCTGGCGGATGATCCGGTCATCATCGGCACGACCACAGAGATCGAGTACAACCAGCGGTTAGCCGTTGTCAGCGCCATCGCTGAAAACAGCCAGGTGGTGCGTGTGCCCGAACCAACGGTGGATGAGACCATCGAGATGCTCAAAATCTTGAAGCCTCATCTGGAAGCGGACTACGGCCTGGAGGTGCGCGAGGATGCGCTGGCGCTGGCGGCGCGGCTCGCCAAGCGGTATATGACGGCCACGCCGCTGCCGCGCAGCGCCGAACAGCTCCTGCACCGCACGGCGGCCATGGTCAGCATGAGCCAGCAAAGCCATCTGGCGTTCAAACCCGACTTAGGCGGGGACACGGCGCTGGATGCCGAGGATGTGACGCTCACGGCCAGCCAGATGACCGGCATCCCGGTCAATAAGCTGGGCGAGGACGAGCGCGTGCGCTACGCCAGCATGGTGGAGCACTTGAAAGAGCGTCTCATCGGCCAGGATCAAGCGGTGCTGGCGGTCAGCCGGGCGATCAAGACGGCGCGGGTCGGGCTGAAAGACCCCAAACGTCCGATCGGCGCGTTCCTGTTCTTGGGGCCGACAGGCGTCGGCAAGACCGAACTGGCCAAGGCGCTGGCGGAGTTCATGTTCGGCAGCGAGGACGCGATTCTGCCGCTGGACATGAGCGAGTTCAAAGATGAAAGCACGCTCAACCGGCTGATCGGCTCCCCCAGCGGCTATGTGGACAGCGAAGCCGGCGGGCAGCTCACCGAGCGCGTCAAACAGCAGCCGTATATCATCGTCTTGTTCGACGAGGTGGAGAAAGCGCACCCGCGTATCCTGGACATTTTGCTGCAAGTCATTGAAGAAGGTCGCCTGACCGACGGGCGCGGCAACCCGACCTTCTTCAGTGAGACGGTCATCATCCTCACCAGCAACCTGGGGTCGCAGGCGCTGGCAGTGCCGGTCATCACCGAAGAAATCCGCGAGCAGGCGATGGACGAGGTGCGCACCTGGTTCCGGCCGGAGTTCCTCAACCGCCTGGACGAAATCATTATGTTCAACGCGCTGTCGCCAGAAGATCTGTATGCCATCCTCAAGCTGATGCTCAAGAAAGAGACCAAGATGGCGGATGAGCGCGGTCTGAAGCTGGATTTCACCGAGGCGGCGGTCCAGTGGATGCTGGCGCAGAATGACGAGCCGCAGTATGGGGCGCGGCCGCTGCGGCGCATCATCCGGCGTTCTGTGCGCGAGCCGCTGGCCGACTTCTTGCTGAAGGTCAACCCGCCGGCCGGCACAGTGGTACGGGTGGACGCAGGCGATGGGGATCTCCAGTTTGTCGCATTGGTGGATGGCAAAGAGATGACGGTGAACGGCTGACGCTGTCGATGTCCGGCTGAAGCGCGTCGAGAATAGGGGAGTTCAAGCTGTATGTCTGATGAAACGATCGTTCAGCTTCCCACGCCACGTCGCCCGGAAACCGGGTTGATGGCATGGCAGGCGACCATCGGCTACATCGGCGCCCATTACAGCTTGGACGCGCTGCTGACGATCCAGGCCTATCCGCTGGACGAAGCCGTAGGCTGGGCAGCGTCCGCTTCTTGGGGCGCTAGCGAGGAACAGGTGCGCGACTGCCCATCACTGCCCAACGCGCTGCGCGCTTTGTGGCAGCAGGTGAGCCAGAATCATCTGATCTTCGACTCGCGCGAGGCCATCGCCAAACGCCCGGCAAACTATGCCGATGACGAGTGGTTAGACAAGCAGACGGCTCAACTATTGGGGCGGATGCTGCATGTGACGCGCGCCGCTTTCGAGGGGGACTGGCGGTTAATCCTGGTCTACCAGCCGGTCGAGAAGCCGGAGTTCCGCTTCCAGGCGCGGCTGTTGGCGGCCAGTGATACGGTTCAGGTCAGCGGCCGCGGCGCGTCGCTGCGCGATGCCTGTCGTGATGTTTATCGCCGCGCCGCGCCTCACTACATCGCCCATTCCGGCAGTCAGCCGGGCGATATCAGTTGATGCTGCGATATACCATCGTACTTCGCTATCGTGGGATGAAGGAGATTAACTTTCTCGATGGATACCTCAATCTTCCGCAAATATGATATTCGGGGGACCGTGGCAGGCGAACGGCCTCAGTTGACGCCTGATGTGGCGCGCGCGGTAGGCCAGGCGCTCGGCACGTATCTGCCCCAGAACTTCCAGACGGAGCGCGTATTCGTTGGCATGGATAATCGCCCTTCGTCGGCTGACCTCAAGGCCGGTCTGATCGATGGGCTGATCTCGGCCGGGATGGCGGTGACCGACATCGGCCAGGTGCTGACGCCGACCGTGTATTTCGCCACCGCCAGCTACGGCCAGCGCGGTGCTGGCGTCATGATCACTGGCAGCCATCTGGACACTCGCTACAACGGCATCAAGATGGCTTACGGGCGGTTGGCGCTGGCCGACCAGCAGATTCAGGATTTGCTGCGCATCATCCAGAGCGGCGCTTTCGCCGTCGGACAGGGGAGCGTCACGCTCGACCCGGATATGATCCATCGCCATATGGACACCATTGCCTCCAAAGTCAGCCTGGCAAAGCCGCTGACAATAGTGCTGGATGCGGGCAACGGTCTGGCGGGCACGTTTGTGCCGCCGGTGCTGGAAAAGCTCGGCGTGAAGGTGCACTGTCTGTACTGCGAGTCGGACGGGACCTATCCCAATCATCTGCCCAACCCAGAAGACCCTGAGATGACCAAAGACCTGGAGGCGAAGGTAGTAGAAGTTGGCGCGGATCTCGGCCTGGCCTTCGACGGCGACGCCGACCGCTGCGGCTTCATTGACAACCACGGGCATCACATCGCCGCCGATCGGTTGCTGGCGCTGCTGGCCCGCGACCTGCTGACCCGCCAGCCGGGCGCTTCGATCGTGTTCGACGTGAAGGCGTCGCAGGCGCTGCCGGATGAGATCAAACGGCACGGCGGTAAGCCGGTGATGTGGAAGTCCGGCCACAGCTTAATGAAGCAGAAGATGACCGAGATCGGCTCGCCGCTCGGCGGCGAGGTCAGCGGCCATCTGTTCGTGGGCGAAAATTACTTCGGTTTCGATGATGCCCCGCTGGTCGCTTTGAAAGCGCTGGAGATCTTCTCGAAGTCCGATAAATCGGTGGCGGACATCTTCGCCGAAATCCCGACCCTGGTCGCTACGCCGGAGATCATCCTGTCGGCGCCGGACAACGTCAAGTTTCAGATCATTGAAGAATGCAAAGCCGAGCTTTCCAAGCAGTATGAAGTCGTCGATGTGGATGGCGCACGGGCGATATTCGAACACGGCTGGGGGTTGGTCCGCGCCAGCAATACGCAGCCGGCCATCACGCTGCGGTTTGAGGCTTACACCCGGCCGCAGTTGGTCGAGTACATGCAGCGCTTCAAAAAGCTCCTCGACCAGCACCCCGAAGTGGACCAAACCCGGTTTCTGGCTCAGCTTCACGCGTTCAGCAGTTAGCCGTCATTTGTCGCCGTAAATGCTGGCGAGCGAACATCTGGGGGGACGCTGGCCAAAGACTTGTTTCAAGGATGCCACTATGCCAACGTTTGAGGAAATCTATTCCCAGCACGCAGATCTTTACCATGCGTTGGTGATGCGCGCAGACTATCAAGGGAATATCCTGCCGGCGCTGCAAGCGATCCGCCCCTTGGTCGGCCTGGATGTGATCGAGTTCGGCGCTGGCACAGGCCGCCTGACCTGCCTGCTGGCGCCGGCGGTCAAGACGATCCACGCGTTCGACGCCTCCCAGCATATGCTGGATATCGCGGTCGCCCAACTGCACGAGCTGGGCTTGACCAACTGGTGGGCTGATGTGGCGGATAACCGGGCGCTGCCCGTCGCCGACGCCGTCGCCGATCTGTCCATCCAGGGCTGGAGTTTTGGCCACTACTGCAGCTGGTTTCCAGACCGCTGGCGGTATGAGATCGGCAAAGCAGTGCAGGAGATGCTGCGTGTGCTGCGGCCGGAAGGCGTGGCCATCATGCTGGAGACGCTGGGGACGGGCACCGAGACGCCACAACCGCCAACCGATGAGCTGGCCGCCTACTACACCTGGCTGGAGGATGAGATGGGGTTCTCATCCACCTGGATTCGTACGGATTATCGATTCGAGTCGTTAGAAGAGGCCGAGCAGCTCACCCGGTTTTTCTTCGGCGATGAGCTGGCCGATGCAGTCGTGGAGAATAACTGGATCATCCTACCGGAATGTACGGGGATCTGGTGGCGCGCGGTTTGACCGGCAGCCACAGCAGGGCGCAGGCGGCTGTATCGGCCGCCAGGCCGGCGAGGGCCGCCCCCGCCGCGCCGTGCGCCGGGATGAGCTGCCAACTGAGCAGGATTTGGCCGGCTAACGTGACGGCCGTGACGCCGTTCGTATACTGCTCTCGTCCGTGGGCGTACCAGTACAGCGTGCGCCCGCCGCGCAGCAGCGCCGGCAGCAGCCCCCACAGCGCTGTGGCGAGCGCTGCAGCCGCCGGCGTGAAGGCCAGGCCATAGGTCAGCCGCAGCAGGTCGGGCGCGATGAGAGCGCCGGCGGCCCCGGCCAGCATTCCGAACGCTGCCAGCCCCCAGGTGGCACGGTGGAAGACTTTTTCCAGAGCCGGGCGATCCTGGGATAGGGCGGCCAGCGCCGGCAGCAGCGCTCCGAAGACCGCGTTCGGCAGGATCCTGCCAGCTTCGGCGAAGCGGACAGCCGCCGCATAGTACCCCGCCTGAGTCGTGTCGGCCAGTTGTTCCAGCAGGACAGCGCCGATGCGAGATTGAAGCGCTGCCAGCAGCGCCGCCAGCGCGAACGGCCAAGCGCGGCGTAGCATGGCGCGCAGCGGCAGCCGCGCCGGGCTGCCCTCCCTGTAGAACCAGCGCCGGTAGATCCACCAGGCGGCGATGAGCTGCCCGGCGGAAGTCAGCGTGTTGACGGCCAGCGCCTCCAGGACGCCGCCCCCGGCTTGGAACACGGCGATCGTCAGGATGATCTGCGCGGCGAGCATCCCGATATTCAACCAGGGCAGCGGCCACATGCGCTGCTGGGCGCGGAAGACGGCCGAGAACAAACTGAAGAAAGGCAGGATGAGGATGAGCGGCGCGGCGATTTGCAGCCCGCGGACGACGGAGAGATCACGGCTGAGGGCCGGCGCGATGATCACCAGCAGCAGCGTCAGCCCGCCGCCCAATGCCAGCCGCGCTCGCGCGCCAGCTTGCAGCAGCGCCGGCGCCGCATCTGGATTGTACGCCAGTTCGCGGGTGAGCAGTGTGCCCAGGCCGAATTCCCCCGCCAGCGATAGCGGGAACGCCCACGCCAGCGCAGTCGCGTAGACCCCCAGCCCGTCCTGGCCGAGCGCGCGCCCGATCAGCGCCGACAGCGCGAATGACAGCGCCGCGCCGCCGACATTGCTCAGCGCCAGCATCAGCGCGCTGCGCGTCAGGCGAGACATCGGCTGTCAGCCCTCTGGCCGGCGCTGGAATTCGATCCAATAGTGATCGGCGAACGGCGCCAGCAGCCGCGCCTGGCCGAGGCGCTCGTCCAGCCACAGCAGACGGCCGAGCAGCCGCGGCCGCTTCTCGACGGCGCCGAAGGCGTCGCTGGTGGGCAAGAATACCCCCAACGGCTGAACGTATATGCGGCGGAAGGCGGGCGCGAAGGCGCGCGTCAGCCGGCGGATGGATGGGTAATAGATCAAGGTCGGCTCGGCTTCGGGCGTAGGTTGAAAGACGGCGGGCTGCCGCCAGCGGCGGGCGGCGGTGCGCCAGTCGCCGCGCAGACCGTGCCACAGCGGTTCCCATAAACACAATGGACTCATCACGCCGAAGGCGGCCGCGCCGCCCGGCCTGATCCGCGCCGCCAGCCAGGCCGCCAGCGGCTGCCAATCCTGCAGGCAGTTGAGCGCGCCAAAATTGGAGAAGACGCCGTCGAAGCGCGCCGTTTCAGAGACGCCGGGAAACGCCTGCGGCAGCGACTGCAGATCGAGCTGTTCGACCTGCGCCAGCGCACAGCCCTCCAGCTTGCCCCGCGCGACGGCGAGCATGGCGGGGCTAGCGTCGGTGGCGAGCACGCGCACGCCGCGCCGCGCCAGGTGTAGGGCGTCTTCGCCGGTGCCGCACCCCAGTTCCAGGACGCGGCTTCCGGGCGGAAAGAGCCGCTCTAGCCGCGCTTGCACCTGCCAGCGCAGGCGGCGCCCGATGATGGTCTCGGTGAAAGCGCGATCGTAGCTGGCGGCCAGCGCGTCAAAGGCCGGCTGGTTGTTCATGCAGCGGGCGTCCCTGGTGTTCGCGGCTCCCCTGGGTGAGCAGCATCCCCGCTCGCCCGATGCGGGCGTTGGCCCACAGCTTCAAGCGGCGCTTCAGCGAGACGCCGCCGTTCGTCTGGGCGCGATGGAGCGCCACCTCATTCACCATCCAGCGGGTGGCGAAACGATAGAAGCGACGCGAGTAGCGCCCGGCTACCGTCAGGTCGCGGTCGCTGCGATCTTCCCAGGGGCGGCTGGCCAGGATGCGGCTCTCGACTTCGGCGTAGTAGGGGGTGCCCTTGATGGGGTAGGCGATGGTCGTCAGGAAGATATCCGGGTTAGACTTTTTCAGATGCTCGACCGTCTCTTCCAGGTCTCGTATCGTCTCGCCCTCGTAGCCGAGCATGATGAACATGCCGGTTTCAATGCCGTACCGCTGGAGCAGGTGGGTCTTGGCCTGCACATCCTGCGCCTGCACTTTGCGATCCATGGCGTCTAACACGCGCTGTGAGCCGCTCTCAGAGCCATTCCACAGCCGGTAGCAGCCCATGTCGGCCAGCGTCTTGACCACTTCCTCATTCAGCCGGTCGGCGCGGGAGATGCACTCGAAGGGGATGCGGACGCCGCGCGTTTTGAGCGCCTCGGCGTACTGGAACAGCCAGCGGTGATTGATGGCGAACACGTCGTCGGCGTACCAGATCAGATCGGGGTTGTAGCGCTCCTTGATCCACAGCAGCTCATCGGCGGCGTCTTCGGGCGTGCGCCGGCGGTGGGTGTTGCCGTACACCGAATGGCTGCACCATTTGCAGGTGTAGGGGCAGCCGCGGGCATGGATGACCGAGATGGAACTTTGGCCGTGATGGTCTTTCCAGACGCGCATGTACTGCGGGATGTCAATCGCCTCGCGGTCTGGCCAGGGGTGGGCGCTCAAGTCAGCGATGAACGGGCGCGGAGGCGTTTCAACGACCTGGCCGTCGCCATCCCGAAAGGCGATCCCGGCCACGGCCTCAAGCTGGTTCAGGCCGCGCCGCGCCAGATGGGGCAGCAGCGCCGCCAGCGTCAGTTCGCCTTCGCCCTTGACGATGATATCGGCGCCGCGCGCCAGGTATTCGGCGGCATAGTAGGGCGGTTCGGGGCCGCCCAGGATGACGATGCCGCCGGCTTCTTTGACCAGGCGCGCTATCGCCAGCACCGCGCGTTTGGTCATCAAGTTGGTGTAGAGTCCAACCACTGGCGGGCGCTCCCGCGCCAGATATGCCTGGAAGGCTTCCAGTGAGCTGAATGTCGAGTCGAAAACGCCGACGTCGAACCCCTGACTTTTGAGATAAGCGGAGATGTAAAGTATCCCCAGCGGGGGATAGGGTTTCATGATCTTCAGTTCGTGCGGGTCGTCATGCAGAAAGTAGCCGTGGGCGAGTAGAATGTCCATGTGAGAGCTAAAAACCTTGGCTAACAGTAGAACCCCGGTCGGTGGTTGGCTATTTCTATGGAATCAAGCGGCGCGCTGGCGTTCGAATGCCCGTCTAAACGGCAGCGTTTACGGCAGCGTCTGCCCCTGCGTCCGCGCCTGGATATACCGCATGACCGTGTCGTAGGCTTTGGCGTCGAACTGCTGCTGGATCACGAAGGTTTTGCCTTCGATGAACACGGCGACTGAGCCGGCCGTTTGCAGGGCGAAGCTGGTGGCGGCGTCCAGGTTGATGATGGCTGTCTGGTAAATCAGGAAGCCGTTAGACATTTCGATGTTGGGTTTGGTGATCTTCAGCCAATTGGCCATTGGCTCATCCCTTGAGTGTGTGAACGCTAAGTCGCTGGAAGTCTGTCTAATCGTACATCAAACAGAGCGCCCCGTGCTATTCCGGCAGCGGGGCTGAGCCGCTTAAGGCGACGTTCGGCAGAGTCACCGGCGTGTGCGGCAGGCGCTCCAGCCGGTCAAGCTCGCGCCGGGCGGCGGGCAGCGTCAGCCGGTGGTAGATCATGGCCGCCGTCTGGCGCAGGTGGGACGGCCGCAGGCTGGCCGGACGCCGCAGCAGGGCGCGCAGTTCGGCGGCGGTTTTGCGCGCGCGATAATCCTTGTGGACGACGGCATGAAGCTGGCGGTAGAACTCGGTGCGGAACGGCCCCTGGTACAGCATGGCCAAGTCCGCGCTGTCCACCCAGTTCGCCCGTTCGCTCAGCTCATGGCGCACCCGTTCGTAGAAAGGCGTGCCGGGCAGGGGATAGCTGACGCTGATGCCGATATCGTCAGGCAGCAGGTCGCGCACCATCTTCAGCGTCAGTTCGATGTCGTCCCGCGTCTCGCCAGGATAGCCGAACTGTAAGAAGAAGGCGACTTTGACGCCGTGCGCGCGAAGCTGGCGCGTGGCCTCATAGATCTGTTCGACGCGGGTGCCTTTCTCCATGGCGTCCAGGATTTTCTGCGAGCCGCTTTCGGCGCCCACCCACACGATCTGCGCGCCGGCGCGCGCCAGCGCCGGGATGGTCTTGCCCCGCAACAGCAGATCCACCCGGTTCAGGCTCTTGAACGGAATGCGCAGGCCGGCTTCGTCCAACTGGTCGGCGAACTCCTCGATCCACCGGTCCTGGATGCCCATGATGTCATCCATGAACCAGATGTGATCGGGCTGGAAGTTCTCTTTCAGCCAGACCATCTCCTGCACCACATTTTGCGGGCTGCGGATGTTGTACTTCTGTCCCCAGATGGGCTTGGCGCACCAGTTGCAGTGGAACGGGCAGCCGCGGGTGGTCACCAGGTTCATGCTGTAGTAGCCGTGGCGCTCCCGCCAGATGGCGCGGTAGCGGTCGCGGTCAACCAGATCCCAGGCCGGAAAGGGCAGCGCGTCCAGGTCGCGGATGACGGGACGCGGCGGCGTCTTGATGATCGCGTCCGCATGGCGGTAGGCTAACCCCTGAACGGCGTAAAGCTCAGCTTCAGCGGAGGTAGAATTGGCTTTTAGATAGGCGATCAGTTCGCCCAGCGTCGCCTCGCCCTCGCCGAGCAAGACGTAATCTGCGCCCTGCGCCAGATACAGCTCAGCGTGGTCGGTCATGTCGGCGCCGCAGACGATGACCGTGCACCCTCGCGCCCGGGCGGCGGCAATCATCTCGAAGGCGGCTTCGCGCATGCGCAGCAGCGACATCTTGCTCAGATAGTTGAAGTTGTCCTCAAACAGCACGGCGAAGCGCGGCTGGTGTTGATCGAGCGCCGCCGACCACTCAGCTGTTGAGCTGGCCAGCATAGCGTCGAACAGCGCCACTGAGCAGCCGCGCTGGCGCAGGTAGGCGGCGGCGTAGAGCGTGCCCAACGGCGGGTAGGGCTGCATGGCAGCCCACAGTTTGGGGTCAAAGCGAAGATAGTAGGATTGTCCGAACAGGATATCAACCACGTCCAGCCTCTGTATGCATCTCCGCCAAAAAAGCATAACACAAATTGGGCGACGGCTGATAATGAGAACAACTGCTGGAGAGGCGCATTCAGAACTGGGGAGTTGCATTCATGCGGGGCGACACACGGGTTGTCCTCTACACGATTGTGCGGTTGGTAGCATCGAACCCGCGGGTTCGTCCCAAAATCCGATCGCCCCAACCCCTGCGATGTATGCGATTACTAGAAGACGATTTGACGACAGCGCCAGTCATTGTTATGATGATAATCTAATGGTAATTAGATAAAGCTTGTTGATCCGATGCCTGTCATTCAGACTCAAATTAACCCTCACAGCGACGACTATCGGCGAAATTACGAACATAACCTGAAGTTGGTGCAGACGCTGGCTGAGCGCCAAGCGCGTGTGCGCGCCGGCGGCAGCGAACGCGCCGTCCGTCGCCATCAGGAAGCCGGCAAGCTGCTGCCGCGCGAGCGCGTCGAACTTCTCCTCGACCCTAACACGCCCTTTCTAGAACTCAGCACGCTGGCCGCCTGGGGCATGTACAATGACGAAAGTCCTGGCGCTGGCTCGATCAACGGTATCGGCGTTGTCAGCGGCGTCGAATGCATGATCAACGCCAACGAAGCGACCGTCAAAGGCGGCACGGTGTATCCGATGTCGCTCAAGAAGTCGCTCCGGGCGCAGCAGATCGCCCTGGAGAATCGTCTGCCCTGCATCTACCTGGTCGAATCAGGCGGCGCCAATCTGCCGCACCAGGCCGAAATCTTCGTAGACGGCGGCAGAGGCTTCTGCAACCAGGCACGCATGAGCGCGCTCGGCATCCCGCAGATCGCGCTGGTCTTCGGCAACAGCACCGCCGGCGGCGCTTACATCCCCGGTCTAAGCGACTACACCGTCTTCGTGCGTAAACAGGCGCTGGCGTTCCTGGGCGGGCCGCCGCTGGTCAAGATGGCCACCAGCGAGGAAGTGGATGAAGAAACGCTGGGCGGCGCTGAGATGCACGCCCGCATCTCCGGCCTGGCCGACTATCTGGCTGAAGATGACGCCGACGCCATCCGCATTGGCCGCGACATCGTCGCCCGGCTGAACTGGCGCAAAACGATCCATGCCGAGCTGCGCCCGCCGGAGCCACCCTGCTACGATCCGGATGAACTGCTGGGCATTGTGCCTGTCGACACTATCCGCCAGCCCTTGGACATGCGAGAAGTGCTGGCGCGGATCGTGGACGGCTCGCGCCTGGTCGAGTTCAAGCCTGACTACGGTCCGACGCTGGTGTGCGGCCATGCGCACATCAACGGTTTTCCGGTGGGCATCCTCGCTAACAACGGCATCCTGTTCAACGAGTCGGCGAACAAAGCTGCGCATTTCATCCAGCTCTGCAACCAGAGCCGCACGCCCCTCATCTACTTCCAGAACATCACCGGCTTCATGG
>CALAJK010000080.1 GCA_937922795.1 uncultured Anaerolineae bacterium | reverse complement strand
AAGCCGGACAGCCGGTGGGTGATCATCAGGGTGGTGCGACTCTGCGTGAGGTCAGTCACTGCGGCCTGAACAGACTGCGCAGTCAGCGCGTCCAGGTTGGCCAGCGCTTCGTCCAGGATGAGCAGCGGCGCGTCTTTCAACAGCGCGCGGGTGATGGCGATCCGCTGGCGTTCGCCGCCGCTGAGGCGCAGGCCGCCCTCTCCAACCCAGGTATCGTAGCCGTCAGGCAGCGCGCAGATGAAATCGTGGAGGTTGGCGCGCTGCGCGGCAGCGATGACTTCGGCTTCGGTCGCGTTCCGGCGACTGAGGAGAATGTTTTCCCGGATTGTAGTGTTGAACAGGTGGGTGTGTTGGCTGACCACACCGATCTGCTGGCGCAGCCAGTCTGAGTCTAGGCTGCGAATGTCGCATCCGTTGAAAACAATACGCCCAGACTCAATTTCCCAGAAGCGGAGCAGAGCGTTGATGAGCGAGGACTTGCCAGCGCCGCTGGGGCCGACAACGGCGATGCGCTGGCCTGGATTGATTCGGAAACTCACCTGGTCGAGAGCGAGAGGATCCTCCGGCGTGTAGCGCAGCGACACTTCCTCGAATACCAGCGACACGCTTTCAGGTCGATCGTTTGGTATGTCGGGTGTAGTAATACTGACGCTGGGCGTGTCCGGAGATGTATCCTCGACGATCTCCAGCAGCCGGTGGCCAGCGGCCAGCGAGCTGCCCAGATATTGAAACGCGAGCGGCAGTCCGGCCACCGCTTCGAAGCTGGCCATCGTCGCCAGCGCCAACACACCCAGATTGACGCCGTCTAGAGCCCCGCTGCGCACCAGCGGGATAGCCAGCGCCAGCGTCGTCACCAGCGCCAGGTTCACGACCAACGCGCTCAAGCCGGCTTCCAGCCCGCGGATCGATCCCATGTGCTGTGACCAGCGCGCTAGTTCCTGACTGTGCGCGCTGACCCGTGCCAGCTCCGCGTCGCCGCGGCCGTAGGCGATGACATCGGCGCACCCCTGAATGCTGTCCAGCAGGCCGGTTTGTAGCTCGGCGCGCGCGCGGAGCATCGCTCGGCCAGCGCCGCGGCTGAGCCCAGCCGCCAGCAGCGGGACGCCGATGCCCCCGAGTGCCATAAAAGTGAGCAGTCCCAGCGCCAGGCGCAGATCAACGGCTGCGGTGAACAGCCCCATGAGGCAGGCAATGCCTATCGCCGCTGCCGGCGGGCCGATGACCCGCACATAGAAGTTCTCCAGCGTGTCAATATCTGCTGTGATCCGCGTCAGCAGATCCGCGCTGCGGAAGCGGGATAAGCGGGCGGGCGCCAGTGGTTCCAGGCGAGCGTAAAACCAGACGCGCAGCCCGGCCAGCAGGCGGAAATTCGCCTCGTGTGATAGATAGCGCTCGACATAGCGGAGTACGCCGCGGGTGATGCCAAAAAAGCGCACGCCCACAATGGCGATCTGAAGGTCGGCGATGGAAGGCTGGAGGGCTGCGCGCGCGATGATGTAGGCTGAAGCGGCGAGCAAGGCGATGCTGCTGGCAATAGTGAGCGCGCCAGCCAGCGTCGCCGCCAGCATCCAGCGCCAGTAAGGCGCGGCCAGGCGCAGCAGGTGTTTGAGCACGTCGCCGGTGTTCATGCGGATCTCTGGTAGGCGCTCACCAGTTGGCGGTATAGGCCGTCGCGCTGAAGCAGGGTTTGGTGAGAACCTGCCTCAGCGATGCGGCCGCCATCGAGCACCAGGATGCGATCCGCCCGGTAAACGGTGCTCAGGCGGTGGGCGATGATGATCGCTGTGCGCCGCTGCAAGAGCCGATCAATGGCGTCTTGAATGAACCTCTCCGTCTGGGGGTCGAGGTGAGCTGTAGCCTCATCGAGTATCAGCAGGGGGGCATCGCGCAAAAAAGCCCGCGCCAGCGCTAAACGCTGCGCCTGGCCGCCGCTGAGGCGCGCGCCGCGTTCGCCGATGAGCGTGTCGTATCCCTGAGGCAGCCGTTGAATGAACTCGTCGGCGTGTGCGCGCTCTGCGGCCTGAATGATCTGCGCCATTGAAGCGCTGGGGCGGCCTAGACAGATGTTATCGGCGATAGAAGCGTTGAAGAGATACGGCTGCTGGGGAACCCAGGCGATCTGCTCGCGCCAGGCGGCGGTGTCAAGCTGGTGCAGCGGGATGCCGTCAACCCGGATGCAGCCCGCCTGCGGCGTGATGAAACGCAGCAGGAGATAGGTGAGGGTGGTCTTGCCCGCGCCGCTTGGGCCAACCAGCGCGATGCGCTCGCCGGGCTGAACCTCGAAGGTGATGTCATGCAGTGCAGGCTGGCGGTCGTAGCGGTAGCTGACCGCTTCAAACTGCAAGTGCAGGCGTGGCGGGATGGGTGCAGGCGCAGCCGGGGCTGTGACTTCGGGCAGGGTTTCCAGCACGGCGAAGATGCGTTGAGCGGCGGTAGTCCCGGCGACGCCGGCGTGAAAGCGAGTTCCGAGCGCGCGCAGCGGCAGGTAAAACTCAGGCGCCAGCACTAGAACGAAAAAGGCGTGCTGGAAGTCTAGGCGGCCGTGCAGCAGCCGCAGCCCAATTTCGACGGCGATGATGGCGGTGCTGATGGTCGCCAGCAGCTCCAAAACGAGCGCTGAGAGAAAGGCCACGCGCAGAACTTCGAGCGTAGTATGCCGGAAGCGATCGCTGACCTGGCGAATGATCTCAATCTGAGCGCGGCTGCGGCCGAACAGTTTGAGCGTGGTGAGCCCCTGCAGGACGTCTAAGAAATGGGCGCTCATGCGGCTCAGCGACTGCCATTGACGGCGGTTGAGCGCTCCCGCCGCGCTGCCAATCAGGATCATGAAGAGGGGAATGAGCGGCGCCGTCACGAGCATGACCAGCGCCGACAGCGTATCAATGGGAAATACGGCCAGCAGCAGCAGCGCCGGGATGACGGCCGCCAACGCTAGCTGCGGCAGGTATTCGCGCACATAAGAGTCCAGCGCCTCGATACCAGCGGTCGCCGTGTTGACCAATTCGCCTGAACGCTCGCCGCGCGCAAAGGCTGGGCCGAGATCCAGGATATGGCGGTGCAGCCGCGTTCTCAGCTCGGTTTTGACTTGTTCGGCCAGAGACTGAGCGCAGGCTTCGCCGGCCCACAGCGTGACAGCGCGCGCCAGACCAATACCGACTAGCCCGATCAAAGCGGGGAAGACATCGGTCAAGCCGTGTCCTTGCAGAAAGACGCCGCCGATGATTTGACTGAGCACAGCGGCTTGAATGATGATCAGCACAGCGCTGGCTGCCCCCGAGGCGATCGTCAGCGCTAACCTGCCGCGGGCGACGCGCAGCCGTTTGTCAATATGCATCCCCTCAAATCCTCAACTTGCATCCTGGCTTGTTTCGATCATAGGATGGTCATGAAAGAGGCGCCCGTGCGGACGCCCCCTCCACAATTCTGGTGTATGGGTCTGCGCCCCAATATCAGTATTCCAGATTATGCCGGGTGATTCGTTGCCTGAACACCCAGTAGCTCCACCCCTGGTACAGCAGCACAATCGGCACGAATATGACGGCGATGATGCTCATGACCTGCAAAGTGTAGGGGCTGGAGGATGCGTTATAAATGGTCAGTGTCCATTCAGGGTTCAAACTGGAGATGATCAGGCGAGGATACAAACCGGAGAAGATCGTCAGGATGGACAGCGCCAGCATGGCCCCAGAAGCGGCGAAGGCCCAACCATGGCGTTTCTCACGGATGAAGTAGCCGATGGACAGCAGCGCCGCGAACGCCCCCAGCGGCGCGACGCCAGGATTGACGCCCAGGCGCTGGAAGATGTCTGTTGAGGCATAGCTAGCGACCACAAACGTCAGGATGATGACCACGGTGGGCAGCCACAGCCGCCGCGCCGTCTGCTGTGACCGTTCCAGCATATCACCTTCGGTCTTCAGGCACAGGAAAATAGCGCCGTGCAAAGTGAAGGCAGCCAATGACGCCAAGCCGCTCAGCAGCGCATAAGGACTGAGGAGATCCCAGAAAGTGCCTACGTAATGCATGTTGGCATCAATGGCCACGCCGCGAGCCAGATTGCTCAGCGCGACGCCCCACAGGAGCGCCGGGACGAAGCTGCCGATGAAGATCAGCCAGTCCCAAGTGCTGCGCCAGCGCGGACGCTCATCTTTGCTGCGGAATTCGAAAGCGACGCCGCGCACGATGAGCGCGATGAGCAGCAGGAAAAGGGCTAGATAGAAGCCGCTGAACATGGTGGCGTACATCTGGGGGAAAGCGGCGAACATGGCGCCGCCAGCGGCGATCAGCCAGACCTCGTTGCCGTCCCAGTGCGGGCCGATGGTGTTGATGAGGATGCGGCGCTCCTCATCGCGCCTGCCGAGGAAGGGCAGCAGTATACCTACGCCGTAGTCGAATCCTTCCAGGAAGAAAAAGCCGATGAACAGCACGGTCAGCAGAATGAACCAGATGGTGTTCAGGTCCATGTTCGTCTCCTAATAGCTGGGGGCGGGCGCAGCCTCAACGGGCTGAGCGGTTGATAGCGGCGTCTCGTCGCGGCCATATTTGTAAAGCAGGTACAGGGTGACGACCATCAGAACACCGTATACCAGGGTGAAACCGACCAGCGAGATGAGTACCGCTTCAGCCGGCACGTTGGGCGAGACCGCATCGGCCGTCTGCTGCAGCCCGAAGACGATCCAAGGCTGGCGTCCCAGCTCGGTCAGCAGCCAGCCGGTGGTATTGGCGGCGTAGGGCAGCACAATGGCAAAGGGCAGCAGGCGCAAGAACCGCACAGCTCCGGTGAACTTATCCTGGATCACCAGGTACAGCGCGTACAGCAGCAGGGCAGCCATCAGCACGCCCACGCCGACCATAATGCGGAAGGTCCAGTAGGCGAGGATGACCGACGGCACGTAGTTGCCTGGGCCGTAGAGCTGCTCATATTCGGCCTGGATTTGATTGATGCCTTTCACCTCGCCGGAGAACCGGTTATAGGCCAAAAAACTGAGGACGCCCGGCAGACGCACCGCGAAGACATCGCGCCGGTTGGGTTCGTCGCCGATGGTGAAGAGCGAGAAAGAGGCAGGGTCCTCGCTGTTCCAAAGCGCCTCGACAGCGGCCATCTTCATCGGCTGCACGCGCACCATGTGCTGCGCCTGAGAGTGACCGACGAGCATGACCATCAGCGCGCCGATGAGGCCGTAGACAGTGGCCATCTGGAACGAGCGGCGGAAGAAGGTTTGGTGCTGGGTGTTGCGCACCAGGTGAAACGCGCTGATGCCTAGTACGAACAAGCCAGTCGTGGTCATGCCGGAGAAGAATACATGGGGATACTGCACCCAAACATGGGGGTTGGTCAGCAGCGCGCCGAAGTCCGTCATCTCTGCGCGTCCGTTGCGCAGCGTATAACCGACTGGCTCGTGCATGAAGGAATTGGCGATCAAGATCCACAAGGCCGAGATGTTGGAGGCGGCGGCAACCAGCCAGATGCTCGCCAGATGCATGCCTTTTGAGAGCCGATCCCAGCCAAAGAGCCAAACGCCGAGAAAAGTCGACTCGATGAAAAAGGCCATCAAGGCCTCAATGGCCAAGGGAGCGCCGAAGATATCCCCGACGAAGCGAGAATATTCAGACCAGTTCATGCCGAACTGGAACTCCTGCACAATACCCGTGACAACCCCCATGGCGAAGTTGATGAGGAACAATTTGCCCCAAAACTTGGTCATGCGCTTATACAGTTCATTGCCGGTGCGATAATACTGGGTCTGCATGATCGCGACTAGAACTGATAAGCCCAGCGTCAGGGGGACGAAGAAGAAGTGGTAAACGGTCGTTATGGCGAACTGAGCGCGGGCTAGATCGAGGCTTTCCACGTGGTACTCCCGAATCTGCAAGAAGAAACTGGCAAGCTGATCATGATTGATCTTAAATAGAGGGTCATCGATTTTCAGGTGATGGATGTAAGCTTCAGATATGACATTCTGCATAAAGCCGGCGGCGTGAGGAGATGGACTCGCTGCGCGCATTCAGGTTATAGTGATAGATAAGTGGGCGTGATAGGAGGGCGGTTTGGAAACGGGCGTGGGCATCATCGGATGGGGAACGTATCTGCCGGAGCTGGTTGAGACGGCGGCCGACCTTGCGCCGCGAACCGGGATACCCGAAGCCGTGCTGCGCGAGAAGATGGGCATTCGCCAGCGGCATGTGGCCGGGCCGGGGGACAGCGTGAGCGCGATGGCAGCTCAGGCGGCGCGGCGCGCGCTAGAACGGGCGGGGCTGCCGCCGGAGCAGGTCAATCTGGTCATTTCGCACGGCAGCGAGTACAAAGATCATGTGGTGTGGAATGCTGCCGGCAAAATCCAACATCTGGTAGGCGCAGTGAACGCGCAGGCGTTCGAGGTGTATGCCCTGTGCGCCGGTGCGCCTATCGCCCTAAATGTCGCGCGCAGCATGATGCTGGCCGATCCGTCGCTGCGATATGCGCTGCTGGCGGCGGCCAGCCGGGAGAATGACCTGATCAATTATCAGAACCCGCGTACGCGTTTCATGTACAATTTCGGCGCCGGCGGCGGCGCTCTGGTGTTGGAACGCGGCGCTCGGCGTAACCTGATCATCGGCGCTTCGGCTTTCACCGATGGCAGCCTATCTGAGACCGTGATCTTGACAGCCGACAGCGTCGGTGATGGTCCGGAGTTCATGGGCGATGTGCGTGGACGGCTGGATGTGCGAGATGGCGAGTACATGAGCGATCGGTTGGGCGAAGTATCGCTGCTGAACTTCGTGCGTGTCATTCGGGAAGCGGTCGAAAAGGGCGGAGCCAGCCTGGACGATGTCAAATTTCTGGGTTTAGTGCATATGAAACAGTCTTTCTTCGCTCAAGTCCTGGAAGCGATTGGTTTGACCCCAGAGCAGTCCGTATATCTGGAGGACTATGGTCACATCCAGAGTGTAGACCAGGCGCTGGCGCTGGCGCTGGGTTTGGCGCAGGGAAAAATAAAACCGGGGGATTTGATTGTGCTGGCCGGAGCTGGGACAGGCTACACCTGGAGCGCCGTCGCCATTCGGTGGGGATAAACTGGGATGAATGATCGAGGACGGGCGCTGCTGCTGGTGGTAGTACAAGTGATCTTATCGGTGATATTGGCCTGGGCGCTGCTGCTGCTACCTTCGGGGCAAACAGGGTTTGTGCGTTGGTTGGGCGCTGGCCTGGTCGGCCTGGGCCTGCTCATCATCCTGGTCGCTTTAGCTACCTATTTCTGGGTGAACGGGTCGCTGGTCAAGGTGTCGCCTGAACCGGATGCTCAGGCCGAGCTAGTTGTCGTAGGGATTTATGGCTATATTCGCCATCCAATCTATTCGGGGGTGATGCTGGCCGCAGTGGGCGCGGCGCTGGCGCATGGGCACTGGGCGGTGGTGATAGTGGCGCTGTCTTTGTGCCTTTTCTTCACCTACAAATCCTTCTTTGAAGAGCGCTGGCTGATGCGCGTTTACAGCAATTACCATGCCTATCGCCAGCGCGCCGGCCGGTTTCTGCCTAAGCTGATGAGATGATTGATGGATGCAATGGGCGTCCCGATTGGGCTGGTTGGGTGGGGGACTTACTTTCCGCCTCAGATTGAGACCGCTGCCGATCTAGTGCCGCGGACGGGCATTCCAGAGACGGTGCTGCGCGAGAAGCTCGGCATTCGTCAGCGGCATGTCGCCGGCCCGGATGACACCATTACCGCTATGGCGACCGCGGCCGCCCGGCAGGCGCTGGAGCAGGCAGGTGTGCCCGCTGCAAAGATCAATCTGGTCATTTCACACGGCAGCGAGTTCAAAAATCACATCTTGTGGAATGCCGCCGGGAAGATTCAACATGATCTAGGCGCGCATGCGGCCTATGGATTTGAAGTGTATGCATTATGCGCCAGCGGGGTGATCGCGCTGAATACGGCCTGGGCGCTGATGCAGGCAGATCCCCGGTTAGAATATGTGCTGCTGACCGCTGCCAGTCGGGAGAATGACCTGATCAATTATCGGAACCCGCGCGCGCGTTTCATGTATAACTTCGGCGCGGGCGCGGGCGCGATGGTGCTGCGCCGAGGCGAGACGCGCAACCGCATCCTCGGCGCTTCTTTTATCACCGATGGCAGTTTATCCGAAACTATCCTGTTCAAGCAGACGCCGGAAGCGATCGGCGAGGATGAGGGTTTGCTGCCAGGCGGCTACTACGGCCGGCTCGATGTGGATGCGTACGAGTGGATGGCCGAACGCCTAGCTGAGGTCTCGCTGCCGAACTTCGTTCGCACGATTCGCGAAGCGGTTGAGTGGAGCGGTTTCAGCTTGTCGGACGTGCGGTTTCTGGGCATCTCCCAGATGAAGCGCTCGTTTTGGCTGGAAGTTCTGGATGCCATTGGCCTGAAGCCAGAGCAGTCCGTCTACCTCGAAGATCATGGCCACGTGCAGAGCGTCGATCAGGTTTTAGCGCTGCAGTTAGGCCTGGAGCAGGGGAAGGTGAAGCCGGGCGATTTGATCGTGCTGGCGGGAGCGGGCGGTGGCTATACCTGGGGAGCGGTCGCCATTCAGTGGGGCTGAGGCGCTGGAGAAAAGAGGATTTGATCTTCATGGAACGGCAGCGATCCTACTACGTGACCGATTGGCTGGACAAGCGCGCCAAACATTCGCCTGACCGAATCGCGCTGCATGATACGCTGACGGGGCGCGATCTGACTTTCCGGCAGTGGAATGCTCAAGCGAACCGCACAGCCAACTACCTGCGCGCTTTGGGCGTCCGCAAGGGCGACCGGGTGTCCGTGTATGCCACTAACTGCGTGGAGTACTTAGACATCCTGTTCGCCTGTGGCAAGCTGGGGGCAATTCAGCACAACCTCAACTGGCGGTTGACCGTGACTGAGCTAGAAGGGATTGCCAATGATGCAGATCCAGTCGTGCTGATCTATTCGCCTGAGTGGCGGGAGCAAGTCAATGCGCTGCGGACGCGCGTTCCTTCGATCAAGCATTGGGTTGCGCTGGGCGAACCAGCGGCAGCCAGCGATCTTCAATTCAGCGAGCGCGACACGCATCCCGACACGTTCACCGACTACCCTGATCTGCATCCCGATGATCCGTGGGCGATCTATTACACAGGCGGCACGACTGGACTGCCCAAGGGCGCGATCATGACGCACAACAACGCCGCCTGGAATTCGGTGAACACCATTACGACGTGGGGCCTGACGGCTGAGGATGTATCGGTCTTGCAGCTCCCGCTGTTTCATATCGGCGGCGCGCACATCTTTTGTCTGCCACTGGTGCACGTCGGCGGCAAGACCATCGTGTGCAAAGCGTTCGACGTTGATCAAACTTTTGACTTGATCGCCCATGCGGGTGTGACGCACTTTGTCGGCGTCCCGACGATGTTTTTGATGATCCAGCAGCATCCCCGCTGGGAGCAGGCCGATTTTTCTCGGCTGAAATTGGTGATCAGCGGCGGCGCGCCGTGCCCGATGCCGATCGTCGAAAAGTTCTGGGCGCGCGGCATCGATTTCAAGGTGGGTTACGGTTTGACCGAAGCGCCTGCTAACAACTTTTGGCTGCCGCCGCAGGATGTCCGCCGCAAGCCAGGTTCGGTGGGCTTTCCCAATTTCCATGTGGAGATGCGGATCGTGCGTCCGGATGGAAGCCTATGCGAGGCGGATGAGCCGGGCGAGCTGCTCATCCGCGGCCCACATGTCATTCCAGGATATTGGAATCGCCCAGAAGCAACTGCCGAGACGATCATCGATGGTTGGCTGCACACCGGCGATCTGGCGCAGCGGGATGCTGAGGGTTACTATACCATCATTGGCCGCAGCAAAGACATGTTCATCAGCGGCGGCGAAAATGTGTATCCGGCCGAATTAGAGAGCGTGCTGCACGGTCATCCAGCAGTGGCCGAAGCGGCCGTGATCGGCGTGCCGGATGACAAATGGGGCGAGGTCGGACGGGCGATCGTCGTGCTCAAGCCGGGCCAAACCGTCAGCGAAGAAGAGCTGCTGGCTTATATGCAGGGACGGTTGGCGAAGTACAAGGTTCCGAAATCGGTAATCTACGTGTCCGAGCTGCCTAAGACCGCTATTGGGAAGTTGGACAAAAAGCGGTTAGCCCAGCAGTACGGGGCTTGAAAGTGAGCCCGTTTTATCTGTGAGGATCATACTATGACCATTCCGACGATGGCGGGTATCACTGCCCGGACAATACAGACGCCTCGATTGACTACGCGCGTCTTGTTCAGCGGCCCTGACGATGGCTTCCCTGTCCTTTTCATCCATGGCAATTCTTCCAGCGCGACCTGGTGGGAAGAGACTATGGCGGCACTGCCGCCCGGCTTCCGCGGCATCGCCCATGACCAGCGCGGTTTTGGCGACGCCGATCCCGATCAAAAGATTGATGCGACGCAAGGTACGGGCGACCTGGCGGCGGATGCGATCGCGCTGCTGGATGAACTGAACATTCAACGTGCGCATGTCGTGGGCAATTCGCTGGGCGGGGTAGTCGTCTGGCGGATGATGATGGACTATCCCGATCGCATCTTGACGGTGACCCAAGTTGCGCCTGGTTCGCCGTATGGTTTTGGCGGCACGAAAGATGTAGATGGTACACCGTGCTACGAGGATTTTGCGGGCAGCGGCGGCGGGTTGGTGAACCCTGAGCTGATTCGACTGATGGCCGCTGGCGATCGCAGCCTAGATAGTCCGTTCTCGCCGCGGGCGGCGCTGCGCACCTTGATCGTCAAGCCGCCTTTCGTCCCGCCGCGCGAAGAGGAGATGCTGTCGGCGATGCTGGCGACACACCTGGGCGAGCAGGATCTTCCAGGCGATAAGGTTGTATCGCCCAATTGGCCGTTCGTCGCGCCTGGTAGGTGGGGGGCGGCGAATGCCCTATCGCCCAAGTACATGGCCGATGTGCGGCGCTTGTATGCGATTGAGCCGAAACCGCCCGTGCTGTGGGTGCGCGGCAGTCATGACTTGCTGGTATCGAACGCGGCGGTGTCAGACATGGGGCATATCGGTTCATTGGGATTGTTTCCCGGTTGGCCGGGAATGGAGGTGTTCCCGCCCCAGCCGATGCTTGACCAGACGCGCGCTGTGTTAGAACAGTATGCCAAAGCGGGCGGCTCATATCGTGAGGTGGTCATTCAGGATGCGGGGCATATCCCCTTCATCGAGAAACCGGAGGAATTCAATGCCGTGTTTCACGAACACCTGCGCCACGCTTAGTTTCTTATAGTCAAGAAAATCAATTCCTATGACAACCTTTGCGATTTCAGGCATCTGTACGATTGGGTTCCGGCAGATTACAATACAAGTCTCAGGTGGCAGTCACAGCCGTTATTCAGATGGCCTGCTTGCGCGGACAGACGCGCTAAACATTTCTCGTAGGACCCATAGGCCGTCCACTAAACAGCGCGGTGTTGTAGGCAAATGATCATGCGTTACGCTCAGATCGTCAGCACCGGCAGCTATGTGCCCGAACGGGTCATGACGAACGCCGAACTGGATGCTATCCTGGGAGAACCGGTCAGCGACTGGCTCATCGAGAACGTTGGCATCCACCAACGGCATGTGATGGCCGATGACCAAGTAACCTCTGACCTGGCAGTTCACGCCGCCCGCGCCGCCCTGGAGAAGGCGCAGACCACGCCAGAGGATGTTGACCTGATCATCGTAGCGACGGATACGCCAGACTACATTTCTCCGGCCACAGCCTCCGTCGTCCAGCACAAGTTAGGCGCTAAACGCGCCGGAACCTTCGACGTCAACTGCGCCTGCGCCGCCTGGGTGACCGGACTGGACATCGCCGCCAAATACATCACCGCCGACACAAGCTACACCCAGATCCTGGTCATCGGCGCCTACGGCATGACGCGCTATGTAGACTGGACGGATAAACGCACAGCCACGCTGTTCGCTGACGGGGCAGGGGCGGTCCTGCTGCGCGCTGGGGACCGCCCGGGTTTTTTGGGGGCCAAACTAGCCGCTGACGGCAGTTTTCACGACTACCTGGGCATCTATACAGGGGGCACGCTGCGGCCAACCGGAGGCACAAATTCGCCGCGGCAGTTCGTCAAGTTCGTCAAACGGTTCCCGCCGGATACAAACAACCTCGCCTGGCCGAAACTCGTGCGGGAGTTGATGGCGAAGATCGGCCGTCCGGTGAGCGATATCGCCAAAATCTACTTCACCCAGCTCAACATCAATACGATCCACTACGTTCTACAAGATCTCGGCCTCGCATTTGAGCAGACCCATACGATTATGGATAAGTGGGGCTACACTGGGTCAGCCTGTATGGCCATGGCGTTAGATGACGCCATTCAGCAGGGCAAAGGGCCGCAGCCAGGCGACCTGGTGATATTCGTCGGCAGCGGCGGCGGCGCAGCTTTTGGCGCAGCCGCCTTCGAGTGGGTGTAGGCTGAGACGCCAGAGAGGGAAAGACAATGTATATCGGCGACATCATGGGACGCCGCGCCATCTATTCGCCGGATACCCTGGCGATCGTCGACGCAGGCAAATCTCCGCACTGGCAGTTCACCTATCGACAGATGAACGAGCGCGCCAACCGTCTGGCAAACTGGCTGCGCGCTGCTGGCATTCAGAAAGGCGACCGAGCCGCTATCCTCGCCTATGACGGGGTCGAATTTCTGGACGCATTTTTCGCGTGCGGCAAACTGGGGGCCATCCTGACCTGCCTGAACTGGCGGCTGCACGAACGCGAGCTCCTTCATGCCATCCAGCTGACAGAGCCTCGCGTGCTCATCTTCTCGCATGAGTTCGGCGGCAAAGTGGAAGCGATCCACCCAGACGCGGCCAGCATCGAGCGTCTGCTGCACCTTGACGGTGAACCAGTTCATGGCAGCCAGCATTTTGAAACCAGCTTGCAGTCCTCATCGGCAGCGCCAGTCACCTGCGAGTCCGTCACTGAAGAAGATATCGCTTGCCTGCTGTTCACCGGTGGTACAACCGGACTGCCTAAAGCTGCGCAGATCAGCCATCGCCAGATCGCCTGGAACGCCATGAATACCGTCATTCATGATGTGCGCCACGGCGATGTGACCGTGAATGTATTCCCACTGTTCCACGCCGGCGGGCTGTTCGCCTACACGATGACGATGATGATCATCGGCGGCACCGTGGTGCTGACGCGCCGGTTCGACCCTCAGCAGGTGCTTGATCTCATTCAAACCTACAAGGCTACTTTCTTCGGCGGCGTACCCACGATGTACCAGATGCTAACCACCGCGCCCAACTGGGCAGAGGCTGACCTGAGCAGCCTGCGCTTCTGCACCAGCGGCGGCGCGCCGCTGCCAGTCGCTCTGGTCGAGAAGTTCCGGGATGAGAAAGGCGTTCAGTTCAAACAAGGTTTCGGCATGACCGAGTTTGGGCCAGGGCTGTTCGCGCTGGCCCCAGAAGATGCCATTCGCAAGGCGGGAAGTATCGGGCGACCGAACTTCTTCGTGGATGCGCGGGTGGTGGACGATCACAACCAGCCGCTCGGCCCCGGCGAGATCGGCGAGCTGGTGCTCAAGGGGCCATCGCGCTGTTCAGGTTACTACCGCGATCCAGAAGCCAGCCGCGATGTCATTGATGCCGAAGGATGGTTCCACACCGGCGACATGGCGAGGTATGACGACGAATGGTACTTCTACATCGTTGACCGCAAGAAGGACATGTTCATCAGCGGCGGCGAGAACGTTTATCCAACTGAGATCGAGCAGGTGCTCTACCGGCATCCCGCTGTTCATCTGTGCGCTGTGATCGGCGTGCCGGACGAGAAATGGGGCGAAGTGGGCAAAGCGTGCGTGGTGCTCAAGCCCGGTATGACAGCCTCTGCGGAAGAACTGCTGGCGCACCTGGCCGATAACCTGGCGCGGTATAAAGTGCCGCGTTCAGTGGAGATCCTGCCGGAACTGCCGATTTCGGCGGCTGGGAAGATCCTGAAGCGTGAGCTGCGAGAACGCTTTGTTAAATCATGACAAGATTGGTTTCGCTTTTAGCGCCGGCGTGTTAGAATGCCAGCTAGTGAATTTTGGCGCAGCTCATCAACTGCGCTGAATACCTATACAGATTTTGTTTGACTCTTCAAGGAGATTCTGTATGAACCGGAAAATTCTACTGCTGGTTGTTTTACTCTCACTGTTTCTGGCGAGCACAGCTTGGGCCCAGGATGGTGAGCCGTTGAAGATTGGCCTGCTGCTGGACAAGTCGGGCTGGCTGACTCTGTACGGGATTGAGTCGGAGAACGGGTTCAAACTGGGGCTGCTGTACGCCGCTGGGATCGATCCAGCAGAGTATAGCAGCCTGGATGCCGCCTTGGCCGAGGTGAAAGTGGGCGGCAGGCCGGTTGAGGTGATTGTGAAGGATTACGGCAGCGAAAACCCGGCCTCTGACGCCGACAACGCGACCGCGATGGCGCGCGAGCTGATCGAGTCCGAGGGTATTGAGCTGCTGTACGGCACGCCTAATTCTGGCGCGGCGGTGGCGGTGCAGGCGTTGATCGCCCCCAACAACTACGACTTGATCTGGATGGCGGGGCCGGCGGCCACGCCGGATTTGACCGGCAGGAGCTTCAATGTGAACACCTTCCGCGTCTGCCGGCATACCTTCCAGGACGCGCTGACGTTTGCGACGATCGCCGACCAATTCGGTTCGAAGTACCTGACGTTGGCCGTGGATACAGCCTTTGGCCGCGGCACGGCTGCCGCTTTCCAGATTGCGCTGGCCTTGAAGGGGGTTGAGTTCGTTCAAGATCCTATTTATGTGCCCAGCGATACCACCGACTTCACGCCCTATCTGCAGCAGGCGCTCGACTCGGGCGCGGACTCGCTGCTCCTGATCTGGGCGGGCGCTGGAAGCGTCACGCTCTATCAGCAGGTAGCAGAGTTGGGCGTCGGCGAAAAGCTGAATGTGGTCGGCGGCACCAATTCGAACGATGTGATCACGGCCGCGCCGCTGCCAGAGGAGACTGTCGGCTACATCGTATACCAGTACACGCTGCCGCAGACGCCAGCCAACGACTGGCTGACCGAGAAGCACATCGCCGTGTTCAAGGATGTCCCGGATTTGTTCACCGAGTGCGCATTTGCGAGCGCCCAGGCGCTGTATCTGGCTCTCACCGAGACCAATGGTGATACGTCACCGGAAGCGATGATCCCAGCGCTCGAAGGGCTGACCTTTGAGGGGCCGAAGGGGACCTATTTCATTCGGCCAGAGGATCATCAAGCGCTGGCGCCGATGTATGTCATCCGCTTTTTAGGGATCGAAGACGTTGACCTGGGTGACGGGACGGTATTGAAACTGCCGCAGTATGAGCTGGTCGCAGAAGCGTCGGCGGAGGCGATTGCGCCACCGTGCCAAGCCCCAGCGGAACGCTCGAGCGCTGCGCTTACGTGCACGCCACCGCAGTAATAAATTGTCATCCAACAGCATTTAAAGGGAGGCGCTGCTGCGCCTCCCTCGTTAGCTTCTTCGTTCTGAGCCGACACTGCACAGCCGATTATAAAAAGCTAATCCTATGTCAGATGTCATTTTAGAAGCGCGTCGTCTGCGCAAACAATTCGGTGGGTTAGCAGCGGTAGATGATGTCAGCCTGAGCATTAAGCGCGGCAGCGTGCACTCCATCATCGGTCCAAATGGGGCGGGCAAGACCACGCTCTTTAATTTATTGACCGGCACGTATAAGCCGACAGCGGGACAGGTTTTTTTCAAAGGAGAAGACATCACCCACGTGCCTCTGCACCGGCGGGCACATCTCGGCTTGGGACGATCGTTCCAGATCACCAATATCTTCCCCAACCTGACCGTTCTGGAAAACGTGCGCCTAGCGGCGCAAGCGATGAGTGAAGTGAATTTTCATCTGCTGCGCCGCGCTGATCACTTCAAGAGTTTCATCGAACGCGCTCAGCAAGTGTTGGAGTGGGTTGGTCTGGCCGACATGGCCGGTCTGCCCGCTACAGTGCTGCCACATGGCGGAAAGCGCAAGTTAGAGTTGGCCATTCTGCTGGCGCCTGATCCGGAGGTGCTGCTCCTGGATGAGCCTACAGCGGGCATGGCGTCGGAACAAGTGCCCGAATTGATGGCCACCATTCAGGAAGTGCGCAGACAAGGCAACAAGACGATCGTTTTGGTCGAGCACAATATGAACGTTGTGATGAATATCTCAGATATCATCACAGTCATGAATCTAGGCAAACTGCTGGCCGAGGGCACGCCGGCGGAAGTCAGCGCGAATAGGACAGTGCAGGCGGTCTATCTGGGCGAGTTGTATACCCACACAGAAGGATAGGTGATGGCCAGATGGATACCAGCCATGTGCTTGAAGTCCAGAGCATTCACACGTTTATCGGACAGTTTCATATCCTAGAAGGGGTCACTGTCACCGTTCCGCGGGGCAGCATCACCGTCCTATTAGGACGCAACGGCGCGGGCAAGACGACCACACTCCGCAGCATCATGGGGTTAACCCCACCGTTGCAGGGCTCGATCACGCTAAATGGCGAATCGCTGATCGGCTTAGCGCCGTACAGGATCGCTCAAATGGGCGTGGGCTATGTGCCCGAACACCGAGCGATTTTCAAAGATCTGACGGTGCGCGAGAACCTGATCATTGCCCAGCGCTCAGCCCGCGACCTGGAGCGGCGGAGCGACTTGATCTTTGAACTGTTCCCCGATTTGGCGAAGTTTTATCATCTGCCTGGCGGTAATCTCTCCGGCGGACAGCAGCAGATGCTGGCGATCGCGCGGGCGCTCGTTCCTGATAACCAACTGCTGCTGGTCGACGAGCCGAGCGAGGGACTAGCGCCGGTCATCATCGAGCAGTTGATCACGGCTATTCGCCGGCTGTCGGAGCAAGTCACGGTGCTGCTGGTCGAACAGAATTTCCGAGTGGCCAGTCTGCTGGCAGACCGGTACGTCATCATTGACGACGGCCAGAGTGTGGCTTCCGGCCTGATGGCCGAACTGGTGCACGATGAAGCGCTCATTCAGAAATACCTGGGCGTGGCCTAGCAGGAGATGAGCACATGCCGCAAACGCGCAGCACGCTGATGATCGTAATGGCGCTCACGCTGGCGCTGCTTCTATTCAGCTTTTTCACGTCCAGGGGCGATCTCGGCAGTTTTGGGACTACGATCTTGTCCGGTTTGTTTCTCGGCATGCTGTATTTCCTGGTGGCGGCTGGTCTGTCCATCATCTTTGGATTGATGGACATCCTGAACTTCGCTCAGGGGGCGTACTTTATGACGGGGGCTTACATCACGTTCGCCTTGTTTCACCTGCCTGCGTTTCAAGGCGTTGACGCCAATTTGCGCTTCCCGTCGGCCGTCGCCGCCGCGACGGCGGTCGGCGCGCTTCTGGGGCTGCTATTGGAACGAGGGCTGCTGCGTCCGCTGTATGCGCGTCCGATTTTTCAATTGGTGTTGACCTTCGGCGTCGCCATCATTTTTGGCGAAGCGCTCAAGGCGATCTGGGGGACGGCCGCTTTTAGCTGGTCGCCGATCAACTCGTTTGGGATACACCAGAGCGGGTTTGAGATCTTTGGCCGGCAGTTCGGAACCTACCGGCTATTTGTCATCGCCGTTGGTCTGGTGCTGATCGTCCTTATCGGTCTGCTGCTCCAGCGCACCCGCACTGGGATCATCATACGCGCCGGCGTCGAGGATAGTGAGATGGTGCAGGCGTTAGGGATCAACGTGCGGGCGGTCTTCACGATGGTGTTCACGTTAGGATGCGCAGTAGCGGCCTTTGGCGGCGCAATCGCGGCGCCGTTTCTGGGGGCCAACCTGGGGATGGGCAACGCTTTTCTGCTGCCAGCCATCGCCGTCGTCGTCCTGGGTGGCTTAGGAAGCTATATGGGCACGGCGATCGGAAGCCTGCTGGTTGGATTGGCGGTGGCAGTCGTCGCCAAATTCTCAACCGAGTTTCTGAACCAGACCGTCTGGTCGAGCATTACGCCCATGCTGCTGTTGATCTTGATCCTGCTGCTGCGCCCCAGCGGCCTTTTCGGCAAGGAAAGCAGGTGATAGATGGCAAATGAAAGTCGGCTCGCGAGTTGGCGGCGTGTAGTTCAGGAAAACGCCCCTTATCTGGCGATAGTGATCTTCCTGATCGTATTTCCCCATCTGGTGGGTTGGATCACTGGCGACAGCCCGTTCGGTGTGGGTGGCAGGCCGCGCGGCCAATCGGTCTTCTGGCAGAGCGTCCTCATCGAGGTCTTCATCCTCACCATCTTGACGATGAGTTACAACCTCATCTTCGGCTTCACCGGCGTCATTTCGTTCGGCCATGCGCTGTTCTTCGGCCTGGGCGGCTATATCCTGGGGGGGGCGCTGGAGCTGGTGGGGCTCTCGCCTGAAGTCGGGCTGCTGGCGGGGGTGGCCGTTGGCGTCATCGTGTGCGGCGTGTTGGGGTTTGCCATGGGCTTGGTGACGCTGCGGCTGCGCGGGGTGTATTTCGCGATTTTCACCCTGGCGATAGCCGAGATGTTTTTCATCTACTTTGGCCGGCTGCCGCTGACGAACGCCGAAGACGGCTTCTCGCTCAACGCGCTGCCCGATCTGATCAACCCAACGCGCAACCGCCTGACGTATTACTATTTGACGTTGTTCTTTGTTGTGCTGACATTTGTATTCATTCGGCGGCTGATGCACTCCCCGACAGGGAAAGTCATGCTGGCGATCCGCGAAAACGAGGGGCGCGCGCAGACTATCGGTTTCAATACCCTGCGATACAAGCTGCTGGCCATTAGCCTGTCCGCGATGATGGCTTCAGGGGCGGGGATGCTGCACGTCATCCTGAACAAGAAAGTTGGCCCTGAAATTCTTGGCGTGACATACACCGTTGATCCCTTGCTGATGACGATCATCGGCGGGGTAGGGACATTCAGCGGGCCGATCGTCGGGGCCGCTGGCCTGCATCTGAGCGAACGGGTGCTGAACCGTCAATTCGTGATCGGCCCGCTCACGATTGATGTCGGCCAAAATTGGTCGCTGATCTTGGGCTTGATCTTCGTGTTGGTCGTGCTCGTGTTCCCAAAGGGTATCATCGGGACTTGGACGCAGTGGCGCACGCGCCGACGGTCGAGTATCGGCTAAAAGCGAGTTCGACTTCCCCTGACCCAGCGCGCAGCGCTGGCTGTATTGAGCGTCTTCACCGGTTATGTTGTGTCGAGAGAACCTCAATGGTTGCCAGGTTTGACCTGGTGTATGATGAAATTTAAGTTGATCGAGCGTTAGCCCAACTAGCAGCGTTAATGATAGGTGAGGTGCGCGTATGACCAACGGTGAGCGGATCCTCGTCGTCTGCCAAAATGATGCTCTACGATATGAGCTGGCGGATACACTAGAGCAGGGTGGGGGATACCGTATCACGGCGGTGGGGACATTTGATGAGGCCTTGCATGAACTATTGTCGGATGAGCCGTATGCGATGATCGTGAGCGAGGTCAATCTGCCGGTGATGAGCGGCCTAGATCTGCTGACGGTGGTGGGCATGCAGTCCAACCGGCTGCCCGTGATCATGATTGACGATGATCTCGTCGCCAAATCAGCGCTGGCCGCTTTTCGGTTAGGCGCGGTAGATTACCTGTGCAAGCCGATTGATATGGATTTCATGCTGATGCGCGTCGGCACAGAGCTAGAACGCCGTCAACTGCTGCTGCAAGAAAATGATTTCGCCGATGAGGCGCACACAACCAAGACCAATCTTCGTGAAGCGTGGATGAACCCAGCGACACGTCCGATAGCGTTTGTATTGAAGCGGTCGCAGTACAAGTTCATCGAGGAGAGACTGACCGATCTGAAGGCCAACACGCATGCCACCTTCGTAGGACTGATCGACTCGGCGCATAACATCGTCAACGCGGTGGGAGAGCTGGCGCAGACGGATTTGCTATCGCTGCGGCAGGCGCTGGAAGCCGCCAACAGTAATGCCCAGCTCGCGCGCGTGCTGCATGAAAATCACTTCTCGCACACGCACTTTGAGGGGACGAACAACTGTGTATTCATCACCGACTTCGGGGACTTGCAGCCGGTGTCGCTGGTGGTGATTTGTCCGGCGGATGCCAAGCCGGGCATGGTGTGGCTGTGGTGTAAGCGCACAGCTTCCGAGATTGACGAAATGCTGCGGGAAGTTGTGGTCACTCCTTATTAGACTCGCGCTTCGACGCCTCAATGAAAAGGCGCGTGAACAGTCAGCGACACGCGCCTTTTCTGGTCTCCACTCAATCCGTCAATCGGCTCCTGGCGCGGCCTGCGCCCCAGGCACAGACGGGTGCAGCGGGTGAGGCTGGGCAGCCGGCTGTGGACTCTGGTCATCAAGAGGGCGCGCTTCAGGGTAAAGATTGAGGAAGCGGATGCCGAGTGTGAATGCCAGCCACCCGTAGCAGACAATGCCCAAAGCCACCCCCCACTCGATGAGCGCCGGTTGGTATTCGTTGATCGGGAAGACATTGCCGACGCCCGGCGACCAATCGAATGGAATGACGAAACCAGAGAGGGTCACGTTCCAGCGGTTGATGACCAGCCCGGTGATGACCAGACCAGCGCCGATCATCAGCAGGCCGCGATTGCGGCGCAGCCGCCCCCACAACATGATGACGGCCGGCACAATCGCCCCGAAAAATACCTCTCCCCACCAGAACGTGAAACCATACGGCGTGTTCAGCGTCAGCAGTTCCAAACCTTGACTGCGTTCGGGCAGCCGGCTGTAGTAATTGGATGCCAGCCAGCTCCAGAGTTTCAGGTAGAGGTAAGCCAGGCTGGCGAAGCCGATGAGCCGCGCCACCCCAGTGATCACATCATCGGGGACCATCTTCTTGCGCAAGACGTTTCCGGTGAGCAGCGTCAGGAACAATGTCAGCGCCGGCCCGGCGGCCACGGCCGAGAGGATGAACAGCACAGGCGCGCTGGGTGAGTACCAGATAGGCCGTGCGGTGAGGATGCCGTAGGTCGCGCCGAGCGATGACTGATGCAGCAGCGACAGGCCCATGCCGGCCACGGCGACCAGCGGCATCAGGTTGTGCAAGCCGTGCGACAGGCTCCGCAGCAGCCGGTAGCGTTTGAGCGGCGTGCTTTCGATGACGATCGGCACCAGCTCCAGCACCAGGACAGTACTGTAGAGCACCACGCACATGGTGATCTCCCAGAGCACCGAATGGATATTCCAGTAGATCAGGGGGTGGTAGAAACGGTCTGGTCGGCCAATGTCCAGGAAAAGCGCCAGCATGGCGGAGGAGTAGCCGAGCAGGCCAACGAATACCGCCGCGCGGGCGATGGTCGCATAGCGCTTCATGCGGAAGATGTAGACCGCCGCTGACAGGGTGAAAGCACCAGCACCTAGCGCAATCGAGGCGAGGTCAACGACGATCCACAGCCCCCACGGCGATTTGTCATTAAGATTGGTGACGCCCAAGCCATTGTTGAGCACGTGGATCGCTGAGGCCAGGCCGATGGCCAGCCCGGTGATCAGCACCACAATCCAGAGGAGTAGCAGCCGACTGCGCTGGCGCGCGGACAATGAGCTCACGTTCATGATTACGCCAGTCCTTTCGGCGGGATATAGTACACGCTGGGCTCAGTCCCCAGGTCTTCGCGCAGCCGCAGCGTCGGCGTGCTGGCGATGATCTGAGAGACGCGGCTGCGAGGATCGTTTAGATCGCCAAAGTGCCGCGCATGAACTGGACAAATATTGACGCAGGCCGGCGTGGCGGCCGGATCGACACCAGGAGTTAAGCCTCTGGCCAAACCCGCATCGATGCGGTGGATGCAGAAGGTGCATTTTTCGACCACCCCGCGCGGGCGGCGCGGCACTTCCGGCCGTCCCCATTCGGGCACGCGCGGATTGGGCGCGTCGCCGCGATCGAACCAGTTGAAGGAGCGCGCGCCGTAGGGGCACGCTGTTTGACAGTAGCGGCAGCCGATGCACTTGTCGTAGTCCATCACCACAAGGCCGTCTTCGCGATGATAAGTTGCTTTGACCGGGCACACTTCGACGCACGGCGCATGCTGGCAGTGCAGACAGGGCCGTGTCAGATGGAAGACTTCGCCGGTCCTGGTTCGATCGTCAATGCGGATATTCCAACGCATCTCGTCGGTGGTGTCGTTGGTAGCCTGGCAAGCGTAGACGCAGTAGTCGCAGCCCACACAGCGGCTCAGGTCAATGACCATTCCCCATCGCCGTCCCGGTTTGTGGCCATCTGCGGCAGCTTGTGCCTGTAGAAGTTGAGCGACTGCCGGGCTGAGCGGCTCGGCCAGAGCGGCGGCCGCGGCCAGGGTGACGCCAGACCCGATCAGCAACGTCATCAACTCGCGACGTGAAATGACGCTGGATTTTTCTTGGGCTGTTGGCTGCTGTTCGTTGGGTTTCTTCACTTCACTCATCACCGCCATTCCCCCCCTTCGCATTACCATTTCGGGCCAGACGAGGTATAAGAATGACTGCCAGCGTAGCGCCAAAACCCAAACCGATGATCAAGCCCTGAAGGAGCTGGGTGTAGCTGATACCTCCTTGGGCCTCTGCCTGGGCGCTCTGGATTTGGGTCTCTAGTTCGGCAATCTGCAGTCGGAGCGCATCGCGTTCGGAGGTGATTTGCTCCTTGGTCTGGCGTGTGATGTCTTCCCATTTGCCCGTCAGCTCTAGCTCTTTGTGACAGGTGTTGCAGGGACGAGTGTCCATCAGCATCGTATGGCCGGTTGGGGCCAGACCGACGAGAGTCGTTTGCTGCCCCTTTTCGCGAAACATGTGGCAGTCAATACACTGCACCGGGAACTCTGTATTCACGTGCTTAGTGTGGGCATAAATCTCTGACGGCACTTTGTGGCAGTTCAGGCACAGCGCGTCAGTGCCCTCGACGCGGATGCGCTGACTGTGAGGGGAGTGACACGTAGCGCACCCCAACGGGCCGATGTCTACGTGGGCGCTGCTGCGCCATTCCTGCACCGTGCTGGTGTGACAGTTCCCACAGACGCCGACAACGAGTTCTTCGCGGGCAGCATTTGGCGCAATGCTGTGAGAACCGTGACAGTCGGTGCAGACGGCCGCCCCTAAATTGCCGCGCAGAATGGCTTCTTCATGCAAGCCGTTCTCTAGATCGGTGGTCTCTTTGGTATGGCACTTGGTGCATTTCCAGATGGTCTCCAGAGCGTAGCTCCTGGCGTCAGTAGGTGTGGGGCCATTATGGGGAAACACGTCGCTGCCGTGACAATCGATGCAGCCGAGGGGGCCGAGCGCGCTGCTCTCCCCATGCACCGAACGCCGAATGATCTCCGGCGTCACATACAGGTTGAGCACGTGGCCATCTTTCAGAACGACTGTGCGCCATTCCTGGCTGTGGCACACGGCGCAGTAGCTGTTGTCTCCAGTGGGATAGATGTTAGGGTTGACCGGGATGTCATAGATGCCAACCCGGATAAAAGCTTCAGGCGTCGTTTCAGGATTCGGCGTCTCCTGAGCGGTCGCTGAAGGTGAGCTAACGAGAATTGGATAGAGGCCGGCTGTGAGCAGTGACAGGCCGATGCCGAAGCAAAGCGCGATGATGCGGCGTCTTGAGGTAGTCATGTGCGCTTTCTCCATCTTCTATTGATCATTGCCAAGTTCGGCTTCTACCGCATCGAGCAGGGCGTCGGTGTACGCATAGTTATGGATGCCGCGGCTGCCATCGCCTTCGACGAAATCGAGCGCCAGTTTCACCCAACTGGGGTCAGCATCTGTCAAGGCACGGCGCGCCGCCTCTATGCGCGCCTGGGTATCCAACTGTACGTCGTCGATCAGCTTTTGCATCAGCTCAGCCGTGACGTGCTCCTCATGACAGACGATACAGCTATCGGTCAAGTCTTCGACATCTATGGCAGCTCCGGGCATCACTGGACGCATGCTGTGGCTGGCCAGCGTGAAGCTTTCGACCGGGACACGCGCCATGTGACAGGTGATGCAAGTTGGTCCGCCTTCTTGGGTAAAATGGGACGTTGGCCTGCCCCTGATTCCAGGGATGATCGTGATCCCTTCATACATCTCTTGCACGGGATGGTGAAGGTTGTCGCTGCTGACACTTTTGTGACAGCTTACGCACAGCGCGTAAGGTTCATCGATGAGGTTGAAGTCGGTTGGATTTTCCGAATGAGGATTATGGCAGGAGAGGCAGGCGACGCCTGACTGCGCTTCGTTTAGAGTGAGCGGATCAGGCGCGTCGCCGCGACGATCGCCGGCTTCGTGAGCGGCGATGATGCGCTGCCGGTAAGCCTGGTCGGCGCTGTGACAGGTCAGGCAGCCTTCATCGTACTCGCCGTTTTCCCGCAGCGTTGCTAACCCCCGAGCATGACCGCTTTCTAACCACTCATTGAACTGCATATTGCTGCCGCGCGCCTGCCCGGTTGGCCACCAAAGCGCTGGATCGTTCGGATCCACGAGCACGAACGAATCGAGCAAATCAGTCTGCCCTGGCACATAGGCGACGGAGAAAGCATGCAGACTGTCGACAGCTTGGCCGCGACCGTGACACTGGCCGCATAACTGCGGGTCAGTGCCGGTGGCAATAGACTGCCGGATTCGGACTAATTCTTCTGCATTGGGGCGGCGGCCAGCGCGTCTGGCGATGCTGGCATGTTCATCGCCGGGGCCATGGCAGGTTTCGCACTGTACGCCGTCTTCTTTCCAGCGTCCAGTCGCGACATCTAAGCCGGTAGTGTGACAGCCGGCGCAGTTGAGCGTCCAGTCATAAGCTGGGTCAGGCCAGTTTTCGGCCAGTTGGTAGGGCTGCCAAATGCCTTCGACAGCGTTCCATTCGACCGGCAGCACTATGTACGTATTACGCCCGGTCTGGTATAGGTAGCGCTGGACGTAGCGCCCCGCGCCAACGGCATAGGCGATGTCATCAGCAGTGACTGGACGCGGCGCATCTTCGCTGGGGAACTGAATCGTCCGCACCGCTTCACCCTGGCTGAAGTCGCCTAAAATGGGCTGTTTGTTCCGCCCCACGTCCTGGAGCGCTAATGCGTGTCGGCGGTCGCGCAGCGCGCGCACGGCGCTAGCGTGGCACGAGCCACAGTCTCGCGTGCCGGCGTACTTAGCGCTGCTGCGGTCTTGCGCCAGCGCGAGATGGCTGGAGAGCGCCAGTCCCAAGACGATGAAGAGCGTGCCGAGAATGATAGAAACCAAGACAGTTGAACGGCGCATGCAAGCGAATCCTGATGATAGACGATGATAACCATAGTATAGAGGTCGCCGCGCCGTTTGAAGTACGGAGTGCTCTCCTGACATCGCGTGACATAAGTCACCCTTGCCGGCGTTTTCTGTGTTCAGCTTGCACAGCGCCGCGAGGAGACCGTTGGTTCTGTCGTTGCAGGTCAGTCCTGATCCATCAATTCGGCTAGACGCGCTTTGAGACGGCCGCGGCGTTTCTGGTAGACGCTTTCTCCGATCTCGCCGGCGCTGCGAGCCTCGTCCAGCTCAGCGATTTGACGAATCAGACCATCGATCAGCGTTTGATTATCGGCAGCCTGGACAGCGCGCGCTGCGCGTCGTTCGCGCAGGAAGGTGAATATGCCCAACCCAATGATGACAGCGCCGATCGCGATGAGCAGCAGCGGAACGAGCGTGCTAACCGGTATGGTCGAGGCTGCGGCGCGCTGCGAGTCGGCGACCTGACCGGTGAGGCGGTAGCGCAGGGCGCTGCCGGCCGGCAGATTCAATTCAGCGCCGTAGCCCTGGAAGGTTCGGCTGCCGAGCGTTTGTGGGCCGATGGATGGCAGTTGGTCGCTGCTCACGCGCAAGCTATCCGGCGCAACTAGCAGTCGGACAGCGCCCTCAACAGCATAAGGCAGCGCCTGCTCAACCTGGAGATCGCCAGAATAGGACAGCGAATAAATAACGTGCAGGATGTGGCCGCTGCCGGGCAGCACCGGGGCGGTGTCGAGCACGGTCGTCTGGTCGTCGGACAAGCGATAGCGCTGCTCATCCTGGGCGAAGCCGAGGACGCGCGCTCCCTGCGGCAGCGTCAGCCGTACTGAAGCGAACTGTCCTTCGCCGAGCTGCTCGTCAGCGGAGTACAGGCGATCTGAAGCGTTGGCGAAATTGACCACCTGGGCGACTTGAAGTTCGCCGTCGCCGGCGATGATCTGCATGACCATGCCCTGGATGTGGATGACGGTCGGGTCATTGGTGATGTCATAGATGGTGATCGGCAGCGACAGCGATGTGTCATTGGCCGAAGCGCGCGCTAGATCGCTCCAAAATATCCGGTTCTGGTAGCGCGTCGTGACAGCATAGGTGTAACCCTCGCGCAGCGTCACATCGGTGAAGGTGAACGAACTGTCATCTGGATTGATCGGGATCTCACGGGTTCGCGCGTTGAAATCTGGGTCAAATTCGCGCAGCGTGATCGTCAAGTCTGGGGGCACAGCAGCGCCGGCCGTCCCATTGATTACGATGCCGCTGATACTTCCTAGAACGCCGTCGGCGGTGGCGGCAGGCTCTTCAGTGGCCACAGGTGCAGTAGATGCAGTGTCCAGCGGCGGGCTGCCGATGACCTGGACGTTGGCCAGCGTCGTGCTGCGCAGATAGGCGGCCACTGCCGCGCGCTCAGCCTCGTCTAGCGTCTCCACAAAGCTGGCGACCGAACTGCCCAATGACCGCGCCAATTCTTCGACCAGTTGAGCGTCAGTCCATTGTACGAGCTGCGACTGAGCCGGCATTCGGCTGACAGCTCCGGTCTGTTCCAACCAGAGCTGTTGGCCTCGAGTGATCTGTTCGGGTTGATAGGACATCGTGTACGTATACATCGTCACCGCCCAACGTTCCGCCTCGGTGAGCGCATCCCGCCAGGGGGGCATCAGTTTTTCAAGGCGTCCGTTGGTGATGATGTTGTACCAGTCGAGCGGCGTCTGGTCGCGGATGGTAGCGGGATCGGTGAAGCTGCGCGGCGCGGGGATTTGCTCTGGACCAGTGCCGACCAATGGGCCGTCACCACGGCCGCCGATGCCGTGACAGCGGGTGCAGCGGGCCGCGTAGATCTGCTGTCCCAGAGCTAAATCGGGCGCAGAGATCGGGAAAGCCGCCTGGGTCGGGCGCGCGGGTGGCATGGCCGGGATGGTGGCGATGATTGGGGGTTCACCGGCCAAGCCGCTGCAGCCGACAGCGATGAGCGCTATCGTGAGCAGGCCAGCCGTTCGCAGGCGTAGTCGGTCGGACAGCGAGCGAAGACGAAGCCAGAACATGAACGGATTCCTTGAATGATGGTCAAACAGAGCGATGGATCGATGGGGCTGACATGAGGTCACATTGTACCGACAGAGTTCCTGATCTGGCAACCGCGTTGGAGCGTCAAGGCGCGTTTCAAGATGCGATAAGCGGTACAATCAGGTCATGGCATTCAAGGATAGTCTGGTCGGCGCATAATTGAGGGCAGGCGCATATGAGTCCACACTGGTCGGTAGATCTTCACAGCCATACGCTGTGGTCAAAAGACTGTCTGGTCACTTTTGAGGCTATTCGGGAACTGTGCCGCCGGCGCGGCATCGATCGCATAGCCATCACCGATCACAACACAGCGCAGGGCGCGCTAGCGATGCATCGCCTAGCGCCTGATCTAGTGATCCCCGGCGAGGAGATCATGACGACGCAGGGCGAGATCCTGGCCTATTTCGTGACCGAGACAGTGCCGGCAGGTTTGTCGCCTGAAGAGACCATTCGCCGCCTGCGCGATCAGGGAGCTGTCATCAGCGTTTCGCACCCCTTTGACCGGCTGCGCCAAGGCGCATGGCGAGAAGAAGATCTAGCACGGATTGCGCCCCTGGTTGATGCGATCGAAGTGTTCAACGCGCGCTGCCTGTTCGCCGACGATAACCGGCGCGCGCAGGCGTTCGCTCAGCAGCATGGGCTGCTTGGAACCGCGGGTTCAGACGCGCATATTTGGATTGAATACGGACGCGCGCTGACCCAGATGCCGCCGTTTGAGGATGCCGGTGGGTTTCGCGCTGCGCTGCGGCAGGCGAGCTATACAGCACGATTGAGTCCCTTCTTCGTCCATGCAGGCAGCACCGCGGCTAAATGGGCGAAGAAGCTGAGGCTGAGACCGCGCTTGTGGGAGGGGGGCTGAGCGTCAACGTGGGCTGAGCTGTTCATGGGCGACCGCCAGCACCCTGCCGCCGATATCCGCGGCGAGGCCAGGGTCAGCGCTGTTTTCGACGACGAGCGCCAGCGCCACGCCCTGCCGACTGCCTAAAGTAGCGAAGCCCACGAACCAGGCGTATGAGCGCTCGCCGGAGTAAGCCAGCGACGCATGTCCACCGATGTCTATGTTTGGCCGGGCTGCATTCTGGGCAGCGCCTTTGGCCACTGCTAACCGCATGAGATCTTGAAGCTGGCGGGCGGTGTTCGCCGTGGTCATCGCCAGCGGCGCTGGACGCTGGTCGTAGGGCGTCCAGGTTTCGGTATGGGGTTGGCGGGCGGCGAGCAGCAGATGAGGCTGCGGGGCGCTGCCATCATTCACGATGGCCGCCGTGATCAACGCCATCTCTAAAGGAGTGATAGTCAGCTCGCCCTGTCCTAGGGCGTTCTCCACCAGCGCATTGGCCAGTCGGGACTGTTCAGTCGCTGCATGACGGTTATCGGCCGGCCCAGGAAAACCCGGCAGCGCAGCGGTTTGGCCGAGGCCGAACGTCTGGAAGACGGCGCTGAGCGCCGCCGCCCCTAAATCTCTGGCCAGTTTTTCAAAAGGCGCGGGGCAGGCGAAAGCATAAGCTTCGCGCAGCGTCAAGATGCGATCAGGCAGCAGCGCGGCGCAGTTCAGTGTGACATCAGTAAGCTGCACCGGACGGGTTGTATCGAGAGGGGCGTCCAAGGGGTAATCGCGCAGCAGCGCGCCGGCCATTAATAAAGATTGT
>CALAJK010000079.1 GCA_937922795.1 uncultured Anaerolineae bacterium | reverse complement strand
CGGCTCAGCAGCTCCGGCGTGATCCTGGTCTCGGACGACGCCGAACGGCTGGACACGGCCAGCCTGCACCTGCTGCTGTCCGACGACGCCGAGACGGCGCTGTTGGCGCCGCCGCTGACCGCCCGCGAGTACTGGCAGGGTTTTCTGCCCTATCTGACTCTGCATGTGCCGCCCGGCTTCATCTTCGCCATGTATACCGTCAGCACGGAACAGCAGGTCTACGGCCTGGAGGACTCCGGCTTCGCGCTCATCGGGCCGGGCAGCGCCAGCTTCGTGCCGTTCCAGGGGCGGGGCGAGGCGCGGTGCTACGGCGCCGCCGACTCGCTGATGGCGCTGACCGAGGTCATCCAGGCCTGGGACGCCGCCGGCCGGCCCGGCAGCCGTCAGCTTCGCCTGCGGCTGCTTCACCATGATGACGACCGCCCGCCGCCGGCGCAGGGCGTCATCTTCCCCCGGATGTATCACGATCTGCACATGTGGCAGGATGAGCGCGATGGCCATGACCATTGAGCACCTGCGGGCGGCGCTGGCGCTGACCGACTTCGACCCGGCGGCGGCGCAGATGCAGATGGCGCCGCACAACCGGCGGCTGCGCCCGGCGACGGGCGCGCTCGCCCGGCAGGCGGGCGTGCTGGTGCTGCTGTATCCGCAGGGCGGCGACTGGCATATCGTCCTCACTCGCCGCACCGACCATCTGCGCGGCCACAGCGGCCAGATCAGTTTCCCCGGCGGCCAGCGCGATCCAGAAGACGAGTCATTCACGGCCACCGCCCTGCGCGAAGCGTGCGAAGAGCTGGGCCTGTGCCGGCCCGACATTCTGATCCTGGGGATGCTGTCCTCGCTCTATATCCCCCCCAGCAACTTTCAGGTGTTCCCCACGGTGGCCGCCCTACACGAGCCGCCGCGCCTGACGCCCAACCCCGATGAGGTGGCTGAAGTGCTGGCGCTGCCGGTCTCCCATCTGCTCGATCCGCGCTTCCGGTCGCTGGAGGAGTGGGAGTTCCAGGGCGCGCGGGTACTGGTGCCGTTCTACCGCGTGCAGGGGCATAAAGTGTGGGGCGCGACCGCCATCATGCTCAGCGAGCTGGAGGCGCGGCTGCGCGCCGTCCTGCCGGCGGATGCCCTGCCGGCGTGAGCCGCCCCCCAACCGCCCTTCTTCACACGCCTACGTCGCGGCGCTGGAAAGCCCACAGCCCGGCCGCCAGCAGCGCCGCCGCCGCCCCGACCAACACGGCTACATTGGCCGCCGCCAGCCCGCTGCGCATCACGCCCAGCGCGTCGAAGTAGGCGAAGAACGACAGCGACCGCAGCCCCTCGGCAGCCGAGCCTTTGGCCATGCCGCCCACCGTCTCCAGCGCGAAGCTGCCGACCACGAACAGCGTCACCGCTGTCAGCGCCACCGTCCGCCGCCCGAACAGCGCGCCGGCGAACACGGTGAACACCAGCACCAGCGTCAGCGTCGGCAGCAGGTTGAGCGCCGAGACCGCCAGTTTGCTCAGGTCGAGCGCCTGGCCGGTGAGCTGCGCGCCGGCCCACAACCCCAGGAAGACCAAGGCGGCGATGATGAACAGCGTCGCCAGATAGGCCAGGAAGCGCTCAAGCACCACCTGCCAGCGGCGCACCGGCAGCGTCAGCACCACGTCCAGGATGCCGGCGTCTTCCTCGTTGGCGATGACGCGCATCCCCATCACGGCCGGGTAGACGGCGAAGATGAGCGCCAGCTTGCCGAAGAAACCGACTGCGATCATGCCCTCGGTCGAGAAGGCGTATTCCAGATCGTCGCCGACGCCGACGGCGGCGCGCACGAACGGCGGCAGGTTCTGGATCAGCTCTGCCATCTTGTTGTAATCCATCAGCGGCAGCACCAGCACCACCAGCAGTGCCATCAACCCCAGGCCTAGCCCCCAGTAGAGCGCTTGCAGCCAGCTATGCCGCAGCGTATGTTTGAAGATGACCCCTACCATGTTTGCCCTACCCACAGAGTAGAGTCGGAGGGGCGAGGCCGCCCCCGTTCAGGACGAAAGTGGGGGCTGGCCCGGCCGGAACCGGGCCAGCCCCGGAAAACTCGCTCAGACGCCGATATCCCGGCGCTGGAACGCCCATACCGAACCGGCGACCAGGGCGGCGGTGGCGGCCAGCAGCAGGGCGATGTTGCCCGCGTTCAGGCCGCTGCGCATCACGCTCTCGCTGTCGTAGTAAGCGAAGAACGACACCGCCCGCAGGCTGTCGGCCAGCGAACCGGCCGCCGCCGCCCCCAGGAAGTTGATGAAGTAGCTGGCCACGATGACCACGGCCGCCGCCGCCAGCGCCGTCGTCCGGCGGCGGAAGATGGCGCCGCAGAACACCGTCAGCGCGATCATCAGCAGCAGCGGCGGCACCATGTTGAGCGTGCTGAGGGCCAGCCGCCCCACCTCCACCCTGAGCTCAGACATCTGCATCCCCAGCAGCAGCCCGCCGAAGGCGATCACGGTGATGGCGGCGCCGATCAAGGCGAACGCCAGGAACTTCTCCACCACCACCCGCCAGCGCGGCACGGGCAGGCTGAGCACCACATCCAGCACGCCGTCATCCTCTTCGTTGGCCGTCACGCTCATGCCCATCATGACGGCGAAGACCGCCAGGATCAGCAGCGCGTAGCCGTAGAAGCCGAAGCTGATGAACCCCTCCGGCGTGGCCATGGCGGCGGCGTCGGCGATGCCGAAGGCTTGCAGCAGCGCCGGCGGCATCGTCGCCATCAGCTCGGCATACTGCTTCAGCATGTCCACGTCGCGGATGACCACCATGATGTACAGGCCCAGCAGGCCCATGCCTACGCCCCAGTACACGGCCTGCCGCCAGCAGCGGCGTACCGTCTCCTTGAAGAACTCGCCGGCCATCACGCCAACTCCTTCACTCGTTCCGGCTGCGCGGCGCGTTTGCCGTCCCCGTCGTAGAAGGTCAGGAAGATCTCTTCCAGCGTCGGCTCTTTCACCCGCAGGTCGCGGATGTAGCCGCCGCTCACCGCCCGCAGCAGCGGGTCGAAGTCGCCCTGCAGCCGCACCCGCAGCGTCGTCCCGTCAATCGAGACCTCGCTGACGCCGCTGATGTCGCCCAGGCGCTCGCGCCAGGCGGCGGGCACGTCCTCGCGGAAGCGCATCTCCACCCAACGGAAGTCCACGTGCGTCAGGCGCTCGACACGCTCCACCGCCCGCAGTTCGCCCTCGCGCAGGATGCCGACGCGGTCGCAGATGGCCTGCACCTCGCCCAGCACGTGCGACGACAGAAACACCGTCCGGCCTTCGGCGCGCACTTCGCGCATCATCTGGTTGAACTCCTGCTGCATCAGCGGGTCGAGGCCGTTGGTCGGCTCGTCCAGGATGAGCAGCTCCGGTTCGTGCATCATGGCGATCACCAGCCCCAGTTTGCGCCGGTTGCCGCTGGAGTAGTCGCGCACGCGCTTGCTCAGGTCGAGCTGCAGGCGCTCGGCCAGTTGGTGCGCGCAGCGAAGGTCGCGCATGCCGCGCACATTGGCGATGTGCCGGATCACCTGCAGGCCGGTCAGGCTGCGCCACAGGCTCAGCTCGCCGGGCAGGAAACCGACGCGGCGGTGGATTTCGACCGCGTGGGCCTGCGCGTCCAGGCCGAAGATGCGGGCGCGGCCGGCCGTGGGCCGGATGAGGTCGAGCAGCAGGCGAATAGTCGTCGTCTTGCCGGCTCCGTTCGGCCCCAGGTAGCCGAAGATCTCGCCGGGCTGGACGCTCAGGTTCAGCCGGTCGAGCGCCCGCGTCTGGCTGCGGCGCGAGGTGTAGACTTTGGTGAGGTTTTCTGTCTGGATGATCGGATCGCTCTGGACCATGATTGCCCCCTTTATCTCCGCCAGACGGACATGCCCAGCAAAATTAAGCTGGCTGAAAAGAAAATTTTTGCTGGCCCATCATTCATTGTCGCCCGCGCTTCAGTCCCTTATGCCCCCATCTCTTAGGGGTTTGGGGAGTGTTCTACTCACGCTAACTTGCCCTGCTCCCACTGCTGCATCACGCCGGCCATCAACTGCCGGATGACCTGCTTGCCGGCCTCGCTGTCGCCGCCGCCGGCGGGGGCCAGCGCCCGCTCCAGAAAGTCCGCCAGCGCCTGGATGATCGCTTCCACCGGCGGGGTGTGTTCGGGCGGCGCCAGGTCGGGCAGCAGCAGGTAGCCGTAGCGCAGACAGGCCAGGATGTAGCCGATGGTCTGCGGGTCTACGTCGGCGCGCACCGCGCCCGCCGCTTGCAGCAGGCGGATGAAGTCCTGGTTGAGCGTCATGCGCCGGGCGAACATGCTCGGATCGTAACGCTGCAAAAAGTCGCCCAGCACCCGCCGGTCGCTAGAGACCAGCGCGCGCAGCAGCGGGCGGCGCGCCAAGACATCTAGCGAGTGCAGGAACATGACGCCCAGCTTGCCGCCGTCGGGGTCGGCCATCACGCGCTCGATCCACTCCCGGCTGAAGTCCTGCATCTCCCGCAGCAGCAGCGCCGCGAACAGCTCGTCTTTGCTCGGCCAGTGCAGGTAGATCGCCCCCTTGGAGATGCCCGCCTCGGCGGCGATCTCGCCCACGGTGGTCTTGTCGAACCCGTAGTGGACGATCAGCCGGGCGGCGGCATCCAGGATGCGGTTCGCGCGTTCGGGGTTGTTTCCCGCTTCGGCCATAGGCGCGCCGTCACTCCTTTGACTGTTTGACCCAAAATGCACATCGGGTCAAATCGTACGCCCGGTTCGCCCCGCCTGTCAATGTCTGCCGCCCCCCAATTCGTGGGGGTGCGGCCTGCCGAGCGAGGTTTATTCACTTCTAACGAAAGTGTGTTAGAACTGAGGACGTTGTGACCGGTCGTATCCATCATTCAGGGGGCAAAGGCTATGGCCGAAACTTTCACGTTTCAGGCGGAAATCCAGCAGCTTCTGGACATCCTGGTGCATTCCCTGTACACCGAGCGCGAAATTTTCCTGCGCGAGCTGCTGTCGAACGCCTCGGATGCGCTCAACCGCGTCCAGTTTGAGATGCTGACCAACCGCGACATCGTGGACGCCGACGCTGAGCTGGCCATCGAGATCAAGGCCGACGAGGCCGCCGGCACGCTGACGGTCAGCGATACCGGCATCGGCATGACGCACGGCGAGCTGGTCAACAACCTGGGCGTGATCGCCCGCAGCGGCGCGAAAGCCTTTCTGCAGGCGGTCAAAGAGACCAACAGCGCCGCCGCCCAGAACATGATCGGCCAGTTTGGCGTCGGGTTCTATTCGGTGTTCATGGTGGCCGACCGGGTGCGGGTGGTCTCGCGTTCGTATCTGCCGGGCGAGCCGGCCTATGCCTGGGAATCCGACGGGAGCAGCACCTATACCATCGAACCGGCCGAGCGCGAGACGCGGGGCACGGACATCATCATCCACCTGAAGCCCGACGCCCGCGAGTTCCTGTCTTACTGGCGGCTGAAAGAGGTCATCCGCCGCCATTCGGATTATCTGGCGTTCCCCATCTACGTAGGCGATGACGAAGAACCGGCCAACAAACAGACGGCCATCTGGCGGCAGGACCCCAAAGAGATCACGCCTGAGCAGTACAACGACTTCTACAAGATGCTGACGCTGGATCTGGAGCCGCCGCTGCACCGGGTGCATGTGCGCGCCGACGTGCCGCTCCAGTTCTATGCGCTGCTGTACATCCCGGCCAGCCCGGAGCGCAGCCTGCTGAGCCTGCGCAAGGAGCCGGGGCTGAAGCTGTACGCCCGCAAAGTCTTGATCCAGGAATACAACACCGACCTGCTGCCGGACTACTTGCAGTTCGTCCAGGGCGTGGTGGACAGCGAAGACCTGCCGCTGAGCATCAGCCGCGAGAGCGTGCAGGCCACCCGCGTGATGGCCAACCTCAAAAAAACGCTGACCGGGCGCGTGCTGACCGAACTGAAACGCCTGGCGCAGCGCAGCCGCGACGACTATCTGAAGATCTACCGGCAGTTCGGACGTTTCCTGAAGCAAGGACTGGTCGCCAGCCCGGAAGACCGCGCCGAGCTGGAACCGCTGCTGTTCTTCCATACCACTACCAGCGCCACGCCCGACGACTGGTATTCGCTGGACGAGTATCTCCAGCACATGGCCGCCAACCAGAAGGACATCTACTACATCCTGGCGGACGATTTCCACAGCGCCCGGCGCAGCCCGCATCTCGATCCGTTCCGCCAGCGCGGCATCGAAGTGCTGCTGCTCACCGACCCGGTAGATACCATCCTGCTGATGGGGCTGACCGAGTATAAAGGGCACACGCTGCGGAGCGTGGACGAGGCCGGGCTGGACTTGAGCGACATCGGCCAAGTCATCGCCGAGCCTGCCGCCCAAGACCGCCTGCCCGAAGACTCGCTGGACTCGCTCATCCGCCGGTTTCGGCGGGTGCTGGGCGACCGGGTGCGCGACGTGCGCCCCAGCAGCGCGCTGACCGCCAGCCCGGCGCGGTTGGTCAGCGACGAAGCTGGCGCAGCGCGCCATCGCTACCGCCTCAGCCGGCTGCTCGACCGAGAATATGAAATGCCGGTCAAAATCTTGGAGTTGAATCCGCGCCACCCGCTGATGCACAATCTATGCCGGATGATCGGCGAGACGCCCGACAGCCGGCTGATCGACGCGGTGGTGGAGCAGGTGTTCGAGACGGCGCTGCTGCAAGACGGGCTGCACCCTGACCCGGCTAGCATGGCCGAGCGCCTGACGCTGCTGCTGCAGGCCGCCACCGGCACGCCGGCGGCCGAACTGGACTACGGGCCAAACGCCAGTGTCAGCAGTTGAACGCGCCGGTGCGCGCTCCTGGAGCGCCGTATGAATTTCCTGACGGGTGGCCGCAGCGCGCCGCCCCCACCACAGGGAGGTCGCCGATGGATGTTGATCAGGCGGGCGATGCGCCGGTCGTCGACCGGATGCAGCGGCTCATTGATAGCTGGGAGCCGCCGGGCGACCGCCGGGCGATCTTCCTGGCGTGCTATGCCATGATGACGCGCGGCATGCTCAGCGCCATCGAACGCAGCGAATTTGAGGACGGCGCGTGGGTGTACACGCTGCTCCACCGCTTCGCCGACTACTACTTCGACGCCCTGAACGCCTATGACCGGGCGCAGCCCACCACGCCGGCCGTCTGGCGGCTGACGTTCGACGCCGCCCGCCGCCCCCGCCTGCACGTGCTCCAGCACCTGATCCTGGGCGTCAACGCGCACATCAACTATGACCTGGTGTTCGTCATCCATGAACTGCTGCACGAGACCTGGCCGACGCTGCCCCCGGCACTGGCCGAGTCTCGCTACCGGGATCACTGCCGCGTGAACGAGGTCATCTACCGGACGATCGACAGCGTGCAGGATCAGATCGTCGAGCGCTACAGCCCGGCGATGAACCTGGTGGATGTGATGCTGCTGCGGGCTGATGAATGGCTGTTGGGGCGGCTCATCCGCGGCTGGCGCGAGCAGGTGTGGGCCGATGCGACTCGCCTGATGACCTGCGCCGCCGCCGACGCGTCCGGCGTGCGGCAGGACGTGGAAGCCCGCGCAGTCCAGCGTGGCCAGGCCATCCTGCTCCAGCGCGGCCTGCTGGGGCTGCGGCATCTGTTCTGATGGATAAGGCCGGCGCGCCGCCGGCGGGCGTGTTAAATCCGTGTCTGCTTGTGTAAAAAACTGTTATATTCCCCGATAGTTGTCGTCTGTCGGTAGCCTTATCCCGATCAAGCGTGCTATACTCATCGTAACGTCCACACCAGAACGCTTGGGGAGACAGACTGCATGGTAGGCCAGACGCGCAAACTAGGTCGTGACTCCACCCGCACGGATACTGCCGTCCCGTCAATCAAAACGATTGACCTGGGGATGCCCCGGCCCTGGCGCATTGCGCTGCGGCTCAACCAACTGGGCGTTCAATTGATCTTCGATCTGGAAGGGACGGTAGTCGTCGGTCGCGCGCATCCTGAGAGCGGTTTCTATCCTGATATCGATCTGGGCGCTTTCCAGGCGGAGGAGCAGGGCGTCTCGCGCGAGCACCTGTCGCTGCGGCTGGACGGCGAGCGCGTGGTGGTCGTGGACAATCACAGCGCCAACGGCACGAAGCTCAACGGCGAATGGTTGAAACCGGGCGAACCGTACCCGCTGCGCAACGGCGATCAACTCGTCCTCGGCCTAATGCAGATCCAGATCGAACTGCTGACCAATCCCTACAATTAGACCGGCTTCATCTCCTTCTCATCGGTTTGCTGTGCATTTCTAAGCAGCGTTCCGCTATCCTTAAGATATGAGGAAGATATAAGGACTAGCAAGCGGGGTAACTGAGCTTAGCCCGCAGGGTTTGAGGCGAAGCGCACGCCGGGAAGGTGTAAGGTGGATTTTCTGAGACGCCGCAGCGAAGAAGAACGCATCAAGAGCGAAGGCCGCCTGCCGCCGGGCCAATCGCTCACCCAGAAGTTCCCCGTTCTGACCTACGGCCCGACGCCGCCGTTCGATCCGGAGACGTGGGATCTGCGGGTGTTCGGCGAGGTGGAGCGCGAGATGCGCTGGACGTGGGCCGAGTTCACCCAACTGCCCACGGTGACCATCCGCACCGACATCCACTGTGTGACGCGCTGGAGCAAATTCGACACGGTGTGGGAAGGCGTCCTGTTCCGCGATTTCGTCAAGCTGTTCGGCTTGAAGCCGACGGCCGAGTACGTCATCGCCCACTGCGAGTACGGCTACACCACCAATACGCCGCTGGATGTGATGATGGGCGACGACGTGCTGCTGGCTTACAAATACGACGGCAAGCTGCTGGAGCCCGATCACGGCTGGCCAGTGCGCACGCTGGTGCCCAAGCTGTACTTCTGGAAGAGCGCCAAATTCCTGCGCGCGCTGGAGTTCAGCGCGGTGGACAAACCGGGCTTTTGGGAGCAGGCCGGCTATCATAATGAAGCCGACCCCTGGAAAGAAGAGCGCTTCCAGCGGCGCGGTTGGTTCTGATCGCCGTCAGGGGCCAAAAATACTGTAAGGGCGTGCCGGCGTATGCGCCCGTTCGGGCAGACACACTGGTCTGCCCTTACCCCAAATGCTGACGCGATAACGTTGGCGCCTCCCCTCGGTTGCCATTCGCCGCCGCTTCTGGCAAGATAGGCGGGCAAATCAGAGGTATCAACTTGGGGGGAGGTTTGTGGACGGTCTACAGGCGTTTTGGGAGACGCTGACGCCAGATGTCCGGGAGACGCTGCTGCGGCTGCTGTTGGCGGCGCTGGCGTTGGGCGTTGTAATATTACTGCGCAGCCTGCTAGCGCGCCTGCTGGTCGCACCGCTGCGGCGCTTCACACTGCGCACCCCTGTCCCCTGGGATACCGCGCTGCTCGACACGCTCATCATGCCGATGCGCGTGCTGCTCATCGCCTTTGGGCTGTGGCTGGCGGCGCGCATCCTGGAGGTCTCCCCCGCCACCGCCGTATTCACAGATCACCTGAGCCGGTCGCTGGCGGCCATCGCGCTGTTCCTGGCCGGCTTCCGCGCCGTGCAGCTCTTCACCCCGTCCAGCAGCCGTGTGTTTCAATTCACCGGCCTCACGGTCGAGGAGCGGCTGCTGCCGTTCATCCGCACTGGCATCAAACTGGTGCTGGCGCTGTGGCTGCTGGTGGTGTTGATGCAGGAGTGGGGCTTCGACCCCAGCGGCCTGCTGGCCAGCGGCGGCCTGCTGGCGCTGGGATTGGGGTTGGCCGCCCAGGACACGGTTGCCAACGTGTTCGGCTTCACCGCCATCGTCGGCGACCAGCCGTTCGTCGTCGGCGATTTCATCAAGACGCCTGATGTCGAGGGGATTGTCGAGCATGTGGGGCTGCGCGCCACCCGCGTGCGCCAGCTCGATCAGGCGCTGGTCACCGTCCCCAACAGCAAGCTGGTCTCGTCCGCCATCCTCAACTGGTCGCGCCTGAGCAAACGCCGGCTGGACGCGCGGCTGCTACTCCCCTACCACACCTCCAGCCAGCAGCTCAGCGCCCTGCTGGAGCGCCTGCGCGCCCAGCTCGCCGCCCGCGAGACCGTCGAGAAAGACAGCGTGGTGGTGTATTTCATCAACTTCGGAGACAGCGGGCTGGAGGTGCTGGTGCGCTGCTATCTGCTGTTCGCCGATTGGTTAGCCTTCACCGCTGAGAAAGAATCGATCTTGCTGGAGATCATGCAGACGGTGGAAGCCGCCGGATTGACCTTCGCCTTTCCCAGCCGTTCGGTGTATATTGAGACCATGCCCGCGCCACCTGGCGGCGGGGCGGCACGCATACACCCATCCACCGAGGAGCGCAGCGCATGATGAATCTTCTGGTGACCGGCGGCGCAGGTTACATCGGCAGCCATGTCGTCGAGCTGCTGATCGAGCGCGGTTACTCGGTCGTCGTGTTCGACAACCTGTATACCGGCCATGTTGAGGCAGTCCACCCCAAAGCGACTTTCGTGCAAGGCGACCTGCTGGATAAGGGGGCGGTTGACCGGCTGTTCGACGCGCACCGCTTCGACGGCATCTTGCACTTCGCCTCGCATACGCTGGTGGGCGAGAGCATGGAGAAGCCCTGGCTGTACCTGCGCGACAACGCCCTGGCCGCCAGCCACCTGCTGGAGGCGGCGGCGCGGGGCGGCGTGAAGCGCTTCATCCTGTCGTCCACGGCCAACCTGTTCGACGACCCGGAGCGCATCCCGATCACCGCTGAGGAGCGCATCGTCCCCGGCAGCCCTTACGGCGAGAGCAAGTACATCATCGAGCGCTACCTGCACTGGATGGAACGCATCTACGGCATGACCTACTGCTGCTTGCGCTACTTCAACGCCAGCGGCGCGCACCCTGACGGCCATATCGGCGAGGACCATACGCCAGAGTATCACCTCATCCCGATTATCCTCCAGGTGGCCCTGGGCCAGCGCGACCACTTGACCATCTTCGGCGGCGATTACCCAACGCCGGATGGGACTTGCATTCGCGACTATATCCACGTGATCGACCTGGCCGAGGCGCACATCCTGGCGCTGGAGGCGCTGGCCGACGGCCGCAGCCGCCGTTACAACCTGGGCAATGGCAAAGGCTATTCGATCATGGAGGTGCTGCAAACGGCGCGCGAAGTCACTGGCCACCCCATCCCGGCAGTGGTCGGCCCGCGCCGCCCCGGCGACCCGGCCACGCTGGTCGCCGACAGCACCCGCATTAAACAGGAGTTGGGCTGGCAGCCAGAGTTTGGCAGCCTGCGTCAAATCATCGAAACCGCCTGGAACTGGCACAAGTCTCATCCGCATGGATACGCGAGCCGCTGAGCGGCATTCGTGACGATTGAGGTCGCCGCATGAAGCTTTACTTTTTCCGGCATGGTCAGGCCGAGGACGCTGGGCTGCCTGACTTTGACGATTTCACCCGCGAGCTGACAGACAAGGGGCGCGAACGCACCGAGACCGCCGCCCGCGCCCTGGTCAAGATGGGGGTGAAACCCCAACGGCTGTACACCAGCCCGCGCGTGCGCGCCCGCCAGACGGCGGACATCCTGGCCAAGACGCTGGGGCTGCCCGTCATCGTGCGCGATGAGGTCGGCTTCGGCCTGCGCGTCGAGACGCTGCAGCCGTTGATCGCCGATCTCGATTTCAACGCCGAGGTCCTGGTGGTTGGCCACGAACCCGACCTGAGCGCCACCATCGCCGAGCTGATCGGCGGCGGCGAAATCGTCATGAAGAAGGGCGGCATGGCGCGGGTTGATCTGTTCGAGAACCGGCTGCCGCTGCGGGGCGCGCTGGTGTGGGTGCTGGCCCCGCGCCTGTTCGATCTGATCGAGGACTGACGGGGCGGCTGCGTAAATAATCTCTAAGAAATTCTCCCCCCTCATTGACGCCTGCCGCCACGGGTCATACAATGAACATAGCATTAATGAAATGCCGGGTTCGCTCTTAACGGTTGGGTGAATATCCCGTCAGAGCGCCCGGCTGTTTAGAGTAGGTGTCGAAATCTGTTGGGTCAGTTTGTGTTTCATGAGGATTGAGGCGGCGGCAGCGTATGGCGAAGGACTACTACCAGACTCTGGGCGTCAAGCGTGATGCCACCGAAAAAGAGATCAAGTCGGCGTTTCGCCGGCTGGCTAAGAAATATCACCCGGATGCCAACCCGAACGACCCCAGCGCCGAGAGCAAATTCAAAGAGATCAACGAGGCCTACGAGGTGCTGAGCGACGCGGAAAAACGGGCGATGTATGACCGCTACGGCACGGCCACGCCCGGGGCGTGGGGCAACGGACAGCCGGATGTGCGCACCTACACCCATGTGGACGTGGGCGACTCGCCCTTTGCCGACATCCTGGAGTCGCTGTTCGGCGGCTTTGGCCGTTCGCGCACGCGCGGGAGCGATTTTGGCGGCTTCGCTGGCGTCCGCACCCGCGGCCAGGACATCGAGCAGCCGGTCATCATCAGCCTGCGCGAGGCCTACGCCGGCTCGACCCGGCTGATCACCCGCGGCGACCGCACGGTGAAAGTCAACATCCCGCGCGGCGCGGCCACCGGCACGCGCGTGCGGCTGGCGGGCGAAGGCGCCCCCGGCCTAGGGGGCGGACCGTCCGGCGATCTGTACCTGATCGTGGAGGTTGAGCCGGACCCCCGGTTTGAACGCAAGGGCGACGACCTGCACACGGAAGTGAAGGTGGATATGTTCACGGCGCTGCTGGGCGGCGAGATCGAAGTGCCGACGCTCGACCGGCCGGTGCGGCTGAAGATTCCGGCGGGCACGCAGTCTGGCCGCAAGTTCCGGCTGGCCGGCAAAGGCATGCCCGTCTTGCGCCAGCCCGACCAGTACGGCGACTTGTACGCCCGCGTGTTGATCACCATCCCCGAAAACCTAACGCCCGAAGCGCGGCGGCTGGTCGAGCAGTTGAAGACGGCCTGCGGCCGCTAGGCGGCGTCTGGAGGACTAAACAGTGGTACGATAGGGCGCGCACACACGCGCTCTTTGTGTTTTTTGAGGATGAAGACTGTGGCAGCCATGAGGAAATACCTGCTGTTCGCGGCAGCGTTGGCGCTGGCGGCCTGCGCGCCCGCCGCCCCAGCCCTGCCCACGCGCGCCGTCTTGAGCACGCCAGTCCGCGATCTGCCGATCAGCGCCGCCCTGCAGGGCGTCCGGCCAGCGCCGACGGCCGTGCCGCCGGAGGTCATCGCCGCGGCGGACGCCGAATATCTGCTGCTGGTGAACCTGTATGAACGGCTGTCGCCGTCGGTGGTGAACATCGAGGTGGTGGCCGACCTGCCCAATCATCCGGTGATCGACTCCGCCACCAGCCGCGGCTCAGGCTTCGTGTACGACCTCAACGGCCATATCGTCACTAACGCCCATGTGGTCGACAGGGCGCGCGAGATCCGAGTGACATTTGACGACGGCTTTGTGACCGAAGCGCAGTTGGTCGGCTATGACGTCTTCAGCGATCTGGCCGTCATCCGCGTTCAAGTCCCGGCGGAGCGGCTGCGCCCGCTGGCGCTGGGCGAATCGGAGCAGGTGCGGGTGGGTCAGCGCGCCATCGCCATCGGCAATCCGTTCGGCTTGGCCAGCTCGATGACGGTCGGCATCGTCAGCGGCCTGGGGCGGCAGCTCCCATCGGCTGAACTGATCAGCAATGATATCACGCCCGGCTTCCAAAACCCGTCTATCATTCAAGTGGATGCGGACATCAACCCTGGCAATTCCGGCGGGCCGCTGTTCAACTCGCGCGGCGAGGTCATCGGCGTGAACACCGCCATCCGCACCGAGAGCGGCATCTTTGAGGGGGTGGGCTTCGCCGTGCCCGCCCGTACGGTGCGGCGCGTCGTGCCCGAACTGATCGCCTCCGGCCGCGTCAATTACCCCTGGCTGGGGATCACTAGCCAGCCGGCGGAACTGGGGTTGGGGGTGGCGGCGCTGGCGCAGCCGCTGAACCTGCCGGTCAGCGCCGGCGTGCTGATCGAGACGGTGACCCCGAACTCGCCCGCCGCCAGGGCCGGGCTGCGCGGCGGCACGCGTACCCAGACCGTGCGCGGGCAGACGGTGTGCGCGGGCGGCGACATCATCGTGGCCATCAACGACCAGTACGTGGCCAATATGGACGAGCTGCTGGCCTATTTGGTGTCCTACAGCGCCCCGGGCGACACCGTCACCCTGCTGGTGGTGCGCGGGACCGAGACGTTTGAGCTGCCAGTGACGCTGGAGCCGCGCCCGAATGAGACGCCGCGGACGACCTGCGGTCAGCAGCCATGAGGCCGGGCTGCTGGCCAGCGCCTGCTGTAGACACGCTGACGGCCCAGGTCAATGCCTGGGCCGCCAATGGACTTGCGTATCTAGCGGGTGGGGATGCCGCCCGTGACCGGGAACGCACCCCTAGAGGTGTGAACTGAGGTTAGGGCTTCACCCCCACCATAGACTCGTTCACCGATCACCTCCTTTCGCTCATCCGACGATGCGCACAGTTTAGCATTCCGTCTGGGGCAGGTCAAATGAGAGATTGCGCCCAGACCGCGCCGGGCTGTTACGGGATCGTCAGCCGCTGGCCAGGATAGATCAGGTTCGGGTTGACCAGATTGTTGGCCGCCGCGATGATCTGGACGGTGCTGCTGAAGCGCCGCGCGATGCTGGCCAGGTCGTCGCCGCGCTGCACCACGTACACCTGCGGCGGGCGCGCTGGCGCTGCCGGGATCGCCAGCCGCTGGCCGACGTAGATGAAGTTCGGGTTGGCCAGGTTGTTGGCGGCGGCGATCGCCGGCCAGGTCGTGCCGTAGCGGGCGGCGATGGTCTGCAGCGTCTCGCCCGGCTGCACGATGTGCGTGCGCCCGCCGACCGGCGGCTGCACCACGCCCGGTCCGCCGCGCACCAGCAGCCGCTGGCCGGCGTAGATGAAGTTCGGGTTGGGCAGGTTGTTCAGCGCCGCGATCGCCGGCCAGGTGGTGCCGTAGCGGGCGGCGATGCGCTGCAGCGTGTCGCCGGCGCGCACAGTGTAGTACACCGGCCCGGTGATGGGCGGCGGCACTGGGTTGGGGTTGACGGGCGGCACGGGCTCCGTCCAGGTGATCGGCAGGCTGTCCAGCCGGGCGAAGCTGCGCATGTACAGGAAGTTCGCCCACCCCTGACGGCCGTCGGGGATGGTCACCTGCACCCAGGTGGTGTTGATCGCCCGACCAACCAAGATCACCTCGGTGTTGAACGGCAGGCTGGTGATCACCGGGTAGGCGATGCTCGGCCCGGTGCGGATATTCAGCCGGCCCGAATTCACAGCGGCGACCGTGCCCGGCTGGGCGAATGCGGTCAGGGCTGGGGCTGCCAGGCTGACGATGAGCGCCAGCAGGACGGCCAGATGAACAAGCCGACTCAGTCGAACCAAGGGAACGTTCCCGATCATCGTCAGCATCCTATCCGAGCAGCTAACACCTTTTGAGCTGAATCTTACCCTGTCTAGCGGCAGCGCGCCAGTTAACCCCGACGGGGGGTTAGAGCCCGTACATCCACGCGCAAAGGCTCTTGAGAGCCCCTCGCCATGAGAGAGGGATTGAGGGTGAGGGCGCAAGCATCGACCACGCTGTTCTGAGCGGCCCAATTTTGATGCGGCAGCTTTCGATCAACCTTAAGGCTTTCTCATTTATCTCTCATGCTAATCTCAATGTTGAACATAACCGCTGGATCGTAGGTCAAAGGAATAAAGGAATCATCGATGATGCGCTCGGACAGTGACCAAATGAAGCTCCGTATCAACATGTTGGAAGCCCAGCTCAAGGCCGTGCTGACCAGCGCGCCAATTGCGGTGTACGTCGTCGACAGCGAAGGCAGGTTTGAATTCGCCGAAGGGCGCGTGCTGGCCGATCTAGGCTTGTCGCCGGAACAGGTTATCGGTCAGCGGGCGGTTGATTTGTTTGCTGGTATGCCGCAGGTGGAAGAAAACGTACGGCGCGGCCTGAACGGTGAGCGGGTTACAGGCATCATTGATCTCGGAACGCTCGTCTATCAAGTGACTTTTTTGCCCCACGCCGACGGCGGTTTCATCGGCATCTCAGTCGACATCACCAACTGGAAACGCGCGGAAGAAGATGCGCACCGACAGCGCGAGTTCATGCGCAAAGTGCTGGATACTTTGCCGATCGGCATCTTTTGGAAGGACATGAACCACGTCTTCCAAGGTTGCAGCCAAATCGTGGCGCAGGATGCTGGTCTGGCCTCGCCGGACGACATCATCGGCAAGACCGACTACGACATGCCCTGGGCTGAGCAGGCTGCCGCGTTCCAGGCTGACGAACGCGCGGTCATGGAGTCTGGCGAGCCGCGGCTCGGCGTTGAAGAGTTCTGGACTCGAAGCGATGGCGGGGTGAGATGTATGCGCGTCAGCAAAGTTCCGCTGCGCGACACTAGAGGCAATGTATCCGGCATATTGGGCGTCTACGAAGATATCACTGAAGCTAAGCGCGCGCAGCAGGAGCGCGAGCAGCTCCAGCAGCAGGTGATCGAGGCGCAGCGGAAAGCCCTGGCCGACCTGTCCACGCCGATCATCCCGGTGATGGACGGCATCATCGTCATGCCCCTCATC
>CALAJK010000078.1 GCA_937922795.1 uncultured Anaerolineae bacterium | reverse complement strand
GGGCGCCGGTTTTGCGCATCTGGCAATTTGCTGCTAAGCTCATGGCGACCGGTGACTGGCCAGGGCGCTCCCCTGGCTGAGATCATAATGACAACGATGATGCGCTTTCGACTGCTCACGATCCTGGTGTGCATGGCTGTGATGGCCGCCTGCCAGCCCGGCGGCGACGAAGCGGCGCAGATCCCTACCGCTACACTGGCCCCGATCGTCAGCCTGACGCCGCGCTTCACCGCCACGCCCATCCCATCCCGGACGCCGCTGCCCACCGATACACCGACGCCGACGCCCGTCACGCCCACGCCCACGCCGTCCGACACGCCCACGCCGTCCGCGACGCCGCCCATCACCGGCATCGTTGCCTCGCTGCAGACGGTCAACGTGCGCGAGGGGCCGGGCGTGAACTTCCGCGCGATCAAGGCGCTCGTGCCGGGGACGGGCGTGCAGGTGCTGGGGCAGAACGACGATGGCCGCTGGCTGAATGTGCGCATGGAAGACGGGACAGAGGGCTGGATGTCGGCCAGCCTGTTGCGCGTCAACCCGCCGCCGACGGCCGTGCCAACCGCCACGCCCTCGCCCGACCTGACCGCGATCGCGCTGGGGACGCCGCTGCCGACGGCCGTGCTCGGCGGGGGGACGATCACCCCCACGCCGCCGCTGTCGGTCATCACCGCCACGCCAGTGACGGCCGCCCCGGCCGCGCTGGGCGCGACGCCCTCCGCCCTGGCGCTGCCCGTGATTGATGTGACCGCCATCCAGCAGACGGCGACGGCGCTGGCGGCCAGCGGCATCGTCGTGCCCACCGCCACCCTGCCGGCCAACGTGACCCCAACCTTCACGCCGTTCGGGCTGCCGGCGTCGTCGGCCACCCCCGCCAGCGTGGGCGGAGAAGGCAGCGGCAGCACCCAGCAAGGTGTGGACGTGCTGGCCTACTGCAACAACCGGGCTTTTGGCAACCCGCCGCCCACCAACCTGCGCGCCGGGGCGACGATTGACGTGTTCTGGAGCTGGTTCGCGGCCACGCCGGAACAGGTGCAGCAGCACGTGGACAACGCCATCTACGAGGTGCGCGTCAACGGCGTCCTGCTGGAGAACTGGCGTTCATATGCCACCCGCATCAGCCAGCGCAGCGACGGCAATTACTGGATCTACTGGTTTGTGCCGTTCGGCCCGCTGGCCGCCGGCGAGTACACCATCACCTTCCGGCTGACCTGGCAGGCGCAGATCACCGACGGCTATGATGTGTTCGGGCCGGGGACGAACACGCCAGAGGAGACAGGAAGCTGCACCTTCACCGTGCGGTGAGGGCGGGGACGCTACCCCTGCCGGCTGCGGGCGGCCTGCATCTGGGCGAGCTGGGCTTCCAGGGCGGCGCGTTTGCGCGCGCTGGCCTGGCGCGCCTCTTCCATCGTCTCCGCCCAGCCGCGTTTCAGGCGGGCGACGAACGGCTCCTCGGCAGGAGGCAGTAGCATGATCACCAGCGCGCCGACCGCCGCGCCGATCCCCAGTCCCAGCAGCAGACTCAGCAGTTTACGCATGGGCAACCTATCTTCACCCTGACAGCACTGGCCGGAAATTATACCGGACAGCGCCGCATCCCGCACCTGATGGAGCGCTCTCGGATTTTGGGGCGAATAGCTGGGGTTCACCCCTACGCCCCCATCTCCGCATATGCCCATCTGATGCGGCGGCCGCCGCCAGTGGTACAATCCACCAAACCAGTATCCTAGCGCTTGTGACGGAAAGACGGCTCATGCATATCGCCTTCAACGGCTGGTTCTGGGATCAGCCTCATACTGGCAGCGGCCAGTACGTGCGCGGGCTGCTCCACGGCCTGCGCCGCGCCGCCCCCAATTTACAGATGACGCTGGTGCTGCCGCCGCACAATGCCGCCCCGGATGATCTGCCGCGCGACGTGAGCATCGTGACGACCACCGGCCCCGGCGGCAAGCTGGGCAAGGTATGGTTCGAGCAGCGCACCTTTCCCCAAATGGTCGGGCGGGTGCGGGCCGACATCGCCCACGTCCCATATTGGGCGCCGCCGCTGGTCTCGCCCGCGCCGCTGGTGACCACCATCTTAGATGTGATCCCGCTGGCCATCCCGGATTACGCCCGCGGCGTCGGGGCGCGGCTGTATACCTCGCTGGCGACGGCGGCGGCTCGCGGCTCGGCGCACACCCTCACGCTCAGCCAGGCGGCGAAAGCCGACATCATCAAGTACGTCGGCCTGCCGGACGCCAGCATCACCCCTACCTATCTAGCCGCCGACGAAGCCTATCACCCGCGTTTGGGCGCGGAGCGCGACGCTGAAGTGCGCGCCCGCTACGACCTGCCCGATCAGTTCGTGCTCTACCTGGGCGGCTTTGACGTGCGCAAGAACGTCAACCAACTGCTGCTGGCCTACACCTACGTCGGCCAGGCGGAGGGCGACAACATCCCGCTGGTGATCGCCGGGCGCGAGCCGACCTGGGGGACGCCCCTGTTCCCCGATCTGCGCCGCTACGCCGCAGACCTCAACATCACCGACTACGTGCGCTGGATCGGCTACGTTGATGAGGCCGATAAACCGGCGCTGTACCGGCTGGCCAGCGTGTTCGCCTACCCCAGCCTGTACGAGGGCTTCGGCCTGCCGGTGCTGGAGGCGATGGCCTGCGGCACGCCAGTCGTCGCCAACGACATCCCGGCGCTGGCCGAGATCGTGGGCGACGGCGCGTTCCTGGTGGAGGCCGGCAGCGCCCGCGCCATGGCCGGGGCGATCATCGCGCTGCTGCTTCAGCGCCCATTCCGCGACTCCATGGTCAACCAGGGGCTGGCGCGAGCCACCCACTTCAGTTGGCGCAAGACCGCCCGCGAGACGCTGGCGGTGTATGAACAGGTGCTGAAAGGCTGACTTCGCCCTATGTCGGCAGGGCGAACGCAGGCAAACAACGAGCGGATCACAAGAGCGCAGAAGGTATCGTAGGGGCGCGCCGGCGTGCGCGGCCGGTGGGGCAGACCTACCGGCCTGCTCCTAAAAACTCGTGACCTTGCGCAGATCCGCCCTGAAGCGTGATGCGTTTGCCCTGGCCGCCCTCACGTCCCGCTCAGTTCGATCACATCCAGCGCGAACGGCAGCCGCGGCGCGACCACCGGGAAAGCCAGCGAGAAGCCCTCGAAGTTGGTCACATACAGCCGGTTAGGAGCGGCAAAGGCCACATCGCTAGCTCCTCGAAAGCCAGTGGCCAGGTAGTACAGCCGGCCCTCATCCACCCGCGCCACGCCGTTCTGGGACAGCGCGGCGGCGTAGATCACGCCCGCCGGCGTCACCGTCAGGCCGTCGAAGCCGGGGGCGTTGTCGCGGCTGGTGTGTTGGTACAGCACCTCGGTCGCGCCGGTGGCGATCGCCACCCGGTAGATGACGTCCAGCCCGCCGTCGGCGATCAGCAGCGCGTCCCGCACCGGATCATAGGCCAGGCCGGTCGGCTCGTAGCCGCGCGCGCCCGCCACCGCCGGCGACCGCCACCAGGCCAGCCCGCCGCTCCCGTCCGGTTCGAAACGCCACACCTCATCCCGGCCGCGGTCGCTGACGTACAGCCGCCCGTCGCGGTCGAACGCCAGGTCGTGGGGCAGCACGAAGCCGCGCTCATCAGCGATGCGGGCGAAGTCGGCGATCTGGCCGTCCTGCGTCACCCGGCGCACCAGCCCGCCGGACGCGCGCACGTCAGCATCCAGTTTGTCCACCACGTACAGCGCGCCATCCGAACCAACTGTCAGATTGGACACCGCGCCCAAACCGTCGCGGGTGTTGGGAAGCTCGATCGCTTGGCCGTCAGGCGTGATCGCCCACACGACGCCGGTCTTGTAGCTGGCGGTATAGACGATGCCATCCGGGCCGACGGCCACGCCCGACGGGAACGCATCGTCGTCCGGCAGGATGGCGAACTCGCGCACCGCCGCTTCCGGCGCGGCGGGCGCAGCTAACGTGCGCGGGTTGGCGTTCAGCGCCCCCAACACCAGCGCCGCAGTCACCAGCGCGATGAGCAGCAGGCCGCCCACAAAGATCAACGCGAACAGCAGCAGCCGCTGCCCCCGCCCCAACGATTGAATGTTGCGCAGCATTTAGATTCCTAACCCCTGGCGTACCAACAGCACGACGCCCAGGCTGGCTCCCCAGCCGACATAGCCCGCGATCACCACCGGCAGCAGCCCCCACCCCGCCCGCGCCGCCAGCCAGGCGACCAGCAGAAACACCACCGTCGGCCAGATGTTGATGAACAGCGCCTGGGCGAAGGCTGGCAGCCCGGCGGCGCTGCCGTCGCCAGAGGCCACGATCCACAGCGCCAGCGGGATGTTGATGGGCATGGTGGCCACAATAGAGGCCAGCGTCCGCGAGTGTTCACGCAGGATGGCGACGAGCAGGATGATGAGGATTGAGAGGATGACCGGGGCCAGACGCCCCCAGGCGATCTCCATAGGCGGGCAATTCCTAGTTTGGGCAATGAACGAGACAGGCGCACCGCGAAGTGCGCCCGTCAGCCTGCGGAGAGGGTGGGATTCGAACCCACGAGGGCGTGAACCCTACTCGCGTTCCAGGCGAGCGCGTTAGACCAACTACGCTACCTCTCCCCTTTGGTCTTAGCAAGAGGCATTATAACAGCCGGCGCGGGCTTTATCCAGGCAGATCTCGCAGCGGGCCAGCGCCGGGCAGCTCGCTGCGTTTGGGGCGGCTGAGCCGGTCGAGAAAGTTGCTCACCTGCCACACGAACACATCCGGCGCCTCGAGCTGGGGCAGATGGCCGCATTCTTCAATTTTGGTCAGAGTCGCGCCGGGGATGCTGGCTTTGATCGCCTCGGCCTCTTGAACGGTGGCGACCTGGTCATTCGCCCCCCACAAGATGAGCGTGGGCACGATCGGCGTCTGCGCTTTCGGCAGCGGGCTGGCGGCCAGCATGCGCAGGAAGGCCGCGTAACCCGGCGCGGCGGCGCGCGCCTGGGCGACGAAATCCGGGGTGAGCACCTCTTGATGATGCACCATTCGCCTGAGCGTGGCCTTGCTGGTCCCCATCCGCCCAAGCTGGCCGAAGATCAAGCCGGACACGCCGGGCAGTTGGTCGAGCACGCGCAGAAAAGCGGGCAGTTCAGGCAAGCCGCCGCCGTTGAGCAGGATGAGCGCCGGCACCCGCGCCGGATGCGCAGCGGCGAACAGCCGGGCTGCCACGCCGCCCAGCGAGCTGCCGATGACCACGGCTTGATCTACGGTGACTGCCGTCAGGAAGTCGGCGATCCACGCCACCATCGCTGCGATCTCCCGGGACGGCAGCGCAGGCGTTTTGCCGAAACCGGGCAAGTCCGGGGCGATGACGTGGAATTCATCTGCTAACAACGGGATGACCGGCTGCCAATGCAGCGCAGCATCGCCCAGGCCGCCGTGCAGCAGCAGCAGCGTGCGCCCGTTGCTCACGCCGGCCACCCAGTAGTGGGCGGGCTGGCCGTTCACCTGAACCGTTCGTTGGCTGAGCGACATCGTGTCTCTCACTCCTGTCAGTCAAGCGCTTCCGATTCGGTCTGGATGAAACCCTCCTGCGCCAACCAGGCTTTCAACTGGTCTACGCTGGGTTCGGTGATCAGGCTGCCCCGGTTGATCCCGCGCGGGCTGGCCCCAGGGGGCAGCGGCGCCGGCGGTTGGTAGGGCAGGACGTTCCCTGGTTCAGCGGCGACCAGCGTCGGCACCGACAGGAAACCCGTCCAGGCCAGTACGCGCTGGCGCGCATCAGCATCCCGGTCAATATACACCTCACGGTAGGGCACGCCGCAGTCAGCCAGCACCCGCTTAGCCAGCGTGATGTAGGGACAGCCCAGCGTGCGCGAATACATGATCAGCTCTCGCATTAGTCATCTCCGGGCGGGATGGGCGTCGGCGGTAGTTGGCTGGGCTCCAGGAAGCACAGGACGCCGTCGGTGATGCCGCGGGCCATCTCCTCCTGTTTGCCAGTGAGTATCGGCCGGTCGCTGAACATGAACCCCAGCTCGATGATCGCCGCCGGCGTCAGCGGGTGGATCTCGCGGAAGGTATGGTAATCGGTCATGTCGATCGTCAGGCCGTCGCGGCGCGCCAGGCCGGTAGACAGGCCGTAATAGCGGGCAATGCAGTCCACCAGGATCTCATCCGGGCCGCGCATGGAGGCCCGCGCCGCCGCCGCAGCGATCAAGAACCCTGACACGACCTCGCCGAAATTCTTGCAGGTGTTAGCGTGAATGGAGATGAGCGCCGCCGCCTGATAGTTATCCAGCCGGGGGTCAAACTCATCCAGCAGGTCAACCGTGTACCCTCGCCCGCGCAGGTGGCGCACCACCAACTGCGCCACCGCGAAGTTGATCTCGGCCTCGGTCAGCCCGTCGGGGCAGACCGCGCCGGGGTCGGGCGGAACCTGCGGCCCGCGGTGGCCGGAGACGACGCCGACTCGCCGCAGCCAGTTCGGGGTCGACTGGCTGGTGGGCACGGGCGTCGCCTGGCTGGTCGCCATCGCCAAGCTCAGCTCGGCTTTCACGTCTTCGGCGATGAACTGCGCCGGCGTCCACCAGGTGAAGATGGTCGCCAGCAGCCCGGCGGCGATGACCACCACCAGAAAGGTGCGGATGATCCCGCCCAACACGCCGACTGTTTGACGGCGGCGGCGGGCGCGGCGGCGCTTCACCCGCTGGATGCGCTGCGCCTCCAGCGCGGCCGCATGCGCCGCCTGGGCTGAAGCGGCCTCGTGAACCGGGGCAGCAGGCGCTGACTCCGCCGGCATCGACTGGCGGGCAGCCTGCGCGCGCGGCGGGTTGGCGCGGGCTGCCGCCTGGCGCATCAGCTCCATGAAGGTCACCGACGCCGGGATCTCATCCGGATCGCGCCAGGGGGTGTTGGGCATGTCATCGGGAAAGTTAGGATCGCTGGGCATACCGTCAGGCTCGCCGCTCACACAGCCTGCATTATAGCGTTGATCGGCGCTATTCGCTGATAACCGCATACACCTGCGCGCCGCCGTCGTCGAACACCAGCCGCAGATAGGGCGCTTCCGCTGGGCTGGAGCGCATCAGCCGCCACTCCGCCAGCGGCGGCCGCCAGCGGAACATGGTCTCGATGCTGGCCGGGTTGGTCATGATCTGCGGCACGATCACGTAATCGATGCCCGCCGCCGCCAGCAGCGCGGCATAAGCCGGGTTGGCCGGATCGCGCCAGAAGGCGCGCAGGCGCTCCTGCTCGTCCAGGCTGGCCTGGTTGTTGCGGAAGAACGGCTGCCAGCGGTAGTAGACGGTGTCGCGCTCGGCGATCACCGGAACCCAATCGCCCTCATGCGAGTTGTCTTTGAGCGTGCCGGCGTAGTTCAGCACGCGGGCATCCGGCGGGGTGTTCCGGCGCAGCCAGTCCATAGCGCGCACGTCGGCCTCGGAGGCGAACGCGCCGAAGATGTTCAGCCAGCCGCGCGTCAGCGGCAGCAGCGGGCGGTTGAAGGCCAGCCCGACGAGCAGCAGACCGATGCCGGCTCCCATCAGCGCTGGCGCGCGCCGGCGCAGCAAACGGCCAAAGCGCGGCTCCACCCACCGTTCCCACAGCCACAGCAGACCGATGCCGCCCAGGGTGCTGTAGGGGATGATCGGGCCGTGCCAGGCGATGCTGAACGGGTAATCGTAGCGCAGCACCGGCGCGACCAGGCCGGGGACGAGCCGCTCCAGCAGGCCCAGCGTGCTGAACTCCAGCACCAGCGTCAGCCAGCCGACGGCCAGCAGCGCCCCCTGATCGCGGCGGCGCAGCCCGACGACCGCGCCGATCGCGGCCACCGGCACGATCCACAGGCCGTGGTACAGCGCCATCACCCGCCAGTGATCCGGGCTGCGGCTGAACGGCGAGACGATGTCCGAGCCGAGCAGATCGCGGATATTCCACAGCCACGGCGAGATGGCCAGCAGCGCCACCAGCGGGACGCCCGCCGCCAGCGCCAGCCAGACGCGGGGCGTCGGGCGCGGCCGGCCCAGTCCCATCGTCAGCAGCCACGGGACGTAGCCCAACCCCAGGATGATGGTCGTATCCGGGTGGGAGAGGACGGTCGCGCCCAACATCAGCCCGGCGGCCACGGCGTCCGGCCAGGCGCGATGACGCAGGAAGCGCAGCGCATACGTCAGGAAGGCCAGCGCGAACACCAGCCCAAGCAGCGTGGTGAAGTGCGAATCGAGGTAGGCGCTCAGCAGGCCGGCGCTGCCCAGCATGGCGGCGGCCATCGCCCGCCCCAGCCGTTTGTCCTGGAGTTCAGAGCCGAAATCATACGCCAGCCACACCAGCAGCGTGCCCAGCACTGCCGCCACCCCGTGCTGGATCCGGTGCAGTCCCTGGCCGAGCTGCTGGCTGAGATAGGCGGTCAAGAGCGAGAAGCCGGGCGCATACAGATATTCGATCTCTGGATGCCAGGGGGCCAGCGTGCGAAAGCCGCCGCCCAGCCGGGTCATCAGCCCCAGGTAGCCGAAGCCCTGGGCGTCTGTCCCCAGCGGCACTGGCAGGATGAGCGCCGGCGCGGCGAAAATCAGCGCGACTAGGCCGAAGAACAGCAGATCGCGCGGGCCAGGCCACCCCTGGTCGGCGTCCTCCAGCGTCTGGCCGCGCGCTTCGGCGCGGCGCTGGCCGAACGACAGCGTGCCGCCCACCAGCACGGCCGTCACCAGCGCAAACAAGAGATAGTCAATGACGAGCGTGTTCCAGCCGAACAGCATGGCCCAGAAGATCGCCCCGCCCATGATCAGGCCAAGCGCCAGCGCCGCCGCCAGCCCAATGCGGGGCTGCGCCGTGTTCCAGGCGGGCGCGAGCATCGCGCCCGCGCCGATCACGACTGCGCCGAAGACGAAAATGATGAAAAGCGTCATAGGCTTGTGAGCGCGCCCACGCTCGCCGGCGGGCGCGGCTGTCCCCTTTCAGGCGGTTGTCCCGTTCGCGTCGGGAGTATAGACCATGCCGCGCCAGGCTGCTATGGCCGCGCCGGCTGGCGTCCGGAAAGCTTTTTCGCCCTCGATGCCGCAAGCGCGGACGCGCAGCTTGTGACAGGCGACTGAGCGCGCGGCATCTGCCCGGCGCGCGCGCCGATCAGCCCAGGCTGGCTTGGGCGTACAGCGCCGCGCCGATCAGGCAGACATCATCGCCCAGTTGGGACGGGCGCAGCAGGTCGGGATGATTGAACGCCGGGTCGGTGAGGTAACCGGCGATGACCTGACGGGCGGGGTTCAGCAGCAGTTCGCCCAACCGCGCCACGCTGCCGCCCAGCACGATCACCTGGGGATTGAACAGGTGGATCAGGCAGACCAGCCCCAATCCCAGCCACTGTCCTGCTTCCTGCACCACCGCCGTCGCCAGCGCATCGCCGGCCATCGCCGCTGTGCCAACCGTTTTGCCGTCTATGACCGCCGCCGTCCGCAGTGATGATGGCACGCTGCCGGCGGCCAGCCGTTCGCGCGCCATCCGCCCCAGAGCGGTGCCGGAGGCCAGATCTTCCAGGCTGAGGATGCGCCCGTCGGGCAGGGGGAATTTGATGTGGCCGGGCTCGATGGCCAACCCGCGCCAGCCGGTGAACAGTCGACCGCCGAGGATAGCGCCGCCGCCGATGCCGGTGCTGATGGTCAGGTACAGCGCCGGGTCGCAGCCGGCCGCCGCGCCGCGCTGGTACTCAGCCAGCGCCGCCAGGTTGGCATCGTTCTCCATGGCGACGGGGGCGTCAAAAGCCCCGGCCAGCCGCGCCGCTAACGGGACGTCATGCCAGCCGGGCAGCGTGGGCGCGTGGAGGATGCGGCCGGTGTGCGCCTGCGGGCCGGGCGCTGAGACGCCCACCGCCGCCGGGCGTTCGCCGGGGGGGATGACCGACTGCGCCAGCTCGATGAGACGGGCGATGACGGCGTCCGCTGGGCCGCTGGGCGTGGCCATCTCCGCCCGCGCCTGTAGTGCCGCCTCAGGCGAAAACCAGGCCGCGCGCGTGCGCGTGCCGCCGAAGTCGATCGCCAGCAGCGCCATGCGCTAGACGGTCAGGCGTTAGCCCGGGCGTGGCCGTTGTGCGTCAGGACGGACGCGACCGGCATCCCCATCTTCAGGACGGCGCCCGCCCACGACAAGCCGGAGCCGAACGCCACCATGCCGACGGTATCGCCAGGGTGGATGCGGCCTTCTTCGATGGCTTCCACCAGCGCCAGCGGGATCGAGGCCGCTGATGTGTTGCCATACTTGTGCAGGTTGATGAAGAACTTGTCCATCGACAGATCGAGGTGCTTGGCCGCCGCCTCGATGATGCGCAGATTGGCCTGGTGCGGGATGATCAAGTCCAGGTCATCCAGCGTCAAGCCGGCCTGGGCGGTGATATTGCGCAGGCAGGTGGTCAGCTTGCGCACGGCGAATTTGAATACTTCCTGCCCATTCATGCGAATGTAATGTTCGCGCTGATCGACTACCTTCTGCGAGACCGGGTTGACCGTGCCGCCCCCCGGCACCCACAGGTGGTGCGCCTGGCTGCCGTCCGATCCCAGTTCAAACGCCAGCACGCCCTCGCCATCCAGCGACGGCTGGACGATCACGGCCGCCGCCGCATCCCCGAACAGGATGCAGGTGGTGCGGTCAGTGTAGTCCAGCGCGTAGGAGATGATCTCGACGCCGACGACCAGGATGTTCTGATAAACGCCGGTGGCGATGAACTGCTGGGCGGTGGCCAGGGCATACACCCAACCGGAACATCCGGCGGCGATGGTGAAGGCGGGACAGCTAGCGCCCAGCGCGTGCTGGACGAAGTTGGCCGGGGCGGGCAGCAGGTAATCGGGCGATGAATTGGCGACGATGATGAGATGCAGATCTTCGGGATTCAGACCGGCTACATGCAGCGCATCCAGCGAGGCCTGAACCGCCATGCTGGTGGTGGTGTCGTTTTCAGTGCGCACATGGCGCTCTTTGATGCCTGTGCGGGCGGTGATCCACTCATCGCTGGTATCCACCATAGCCGCCAAATCGTCGTTCGTCAGCACCTTCGCCGGGACGTATTTGCCCCAGCCTGTGATGCGAGCGCGGCGCTTAGTCATGGTCTATGTCTCCTGACGGTGAAAGTTCGAAGATCATGCTATTGACTGCGTCAGCGGCGATTTTAAAGCACCGCGACTTCCTGCTGTTCCTGCCGGACATCCTCGGCCATCCGGCGGCGGGTGAGCAGCATGAAGCCGGCCAGCAGCGCGATGGCCGCCGCAATCTGCACTCGCAGCGGCAGATGACGCAGCCGCCACACCACGCCTGGCCGCTCCGCGCCGATCAGGTCATGCTTCAAGCGGTGCACGTAGCGGCGCGAGGGCTGCGCGCCCACCAGCGTCAGGTGCAGGCGGCGGATGAGGTTCACCAGGCTTTCGACCTCGGCGTGCGGCACTGCGTACTGCTGGATGATGGCCTCGACCTCGTGCGCCTGATCGGCCAGCAGGGCGTCGGTCACCGCCGATAAGAGATTCTGAAACTGGACGTCAGAGGTCATGCATATGCCTTTCGATCGTAACGACTATTAAACCTGGCGTGTTTCCGGCGCGGCCGCTGCGCGGCCTGTTTGCTGCGTCTGAATGTCATCGCGCAGGGCGATCAACGTGCGATGGTAGAGCGATTTGATCGCGCCCTCGGTGCGGTCTAGGATTTCGCCGATTTCGGCGTTGGAAAGCTGCGCCACAAATTTCAGGATGAGGAGCTGCTGGCGTTCTTCCGGCAGTCGCTCGATGGCCGCCAACAACTGGCGGCGCTCCTCTTCATCCTCGGCGTGGGCGTCCGGCGAGTCAAAGTGCAGGCCGGAGCTGACGAATTCCTCCAGCGGGATGATCTTGCGCCGCCCGCGGTCGCGGTGCCAGTTGGCGACCAGGTTGTGCGCGATCCGGTACAGCCAGGCCTGGAACGGCACGCCGCGCTCGGTGTACGTCTCGATGTGCGCCAGCGCCCGGTGAAACACCGCCGCCGTTAGGTCTTCGGCGTCGTGGTGGTTGCCGGTACGGTAGTAAATGTAGCGATAGATCTTCTCGACGTAGCGCTCGTACAGCACGCCGAAGGCCTCCTGGCGCGTTTTCGCCAGTTCGACCAGCTCGCTGTCGTCGAGGCGCGCGAGATCGCGGACGTTGAATTTGCTGCGATTGAATAGTTTCATCAGCTAATAAAACCCAACTGGGATCGAAAAGTTGCGAATGGATGGCCATTGTGCGCGAAGTCGGCGGCCAGCCAGCCTGGGAGCCCGTCCCGAATCGGGCGAAGCGCACGAACGGCAGGACTTTTCAACGATGCAGAAAAAAACGAGGAGTGGGTCAACGATACGACCTGCATCCCGGCTGACTATACCTGGTCATACCTGGTCAGCCGGCAGGTGGTCGGCTGGGCGATAGGTGAGCATTATGATGCTGATCTGGCTGCGTCGGCACTGGATATGGCGATTGGTCGGGCACGGCCAGCACAGGGCTTGATCATGCATTCCGATCGAGTCAGTGCGTTCGCCAGCGCTGGGTTTCATCGTCTAGCGGCTGAGGCGAAAATCCGCCCGAGCGCTTGTTAGTCTAAAAAACTGGGGATAGACCACTCCCCATCCGAAGCGGCCATATCCGCGAAGAGTGATTTGAGGGCGGGATAGGCCGCGCGGAAATGAGCGTACTGGCGATCGTAGTGGGCGCGGAGGGATGGATTAGGCCGCAGGGATGCGGTCTGGCGAGTTTCGGGCGCCAGCGCGTAGTCTGTCCGCTCGCCACGTGCGATCTGCGCAGCCAGCATCGCGCCGCGGAGCCCGACATTGGCTGCGTCCGGGGCAATGCTCACCTCCACACCGGTGATGTCGGCGATCATCTGACACCAGCCGGGCGAACGCGTGCCGCCGCCTGTCAGTACAAGGTGAGCGATGGGCGTAGTCATCAAGCTGTCGAGGGCATGACGGTAAGCGAAGGCAACCCCTTCCAATACCGCGCGGACGAGATCGGCCTGAGTATGGCGTGGTTCTAATCCGATGAAGGCGCCGCGGGCAAAGGGATCGCTGAAAGGCGAGCGTTCGCCGTTCAGATAAGGCAGATACAGCAGGCGCGACGGCGGCTGTGCCAGAGCAGAGTCGATCATCGCAGCGTGACTTTCCACGTCGAAGAGACTCCGTGCCCAGTCAAAATTGCCAGCGGCAGTCAGCAAAGGCGCGACGCAGATAAACTGTCCTGGACGTGGATGCGCCAGGGTGAACACGCCTGTTTCAGGGCTACCCGGATTTTCGGCGGTAAATCCTATCCAGCCGCTCGTCCCGATATAGGCATACGGGTGGCCAGGGACTCCACTGCCCACGCCAAGCGTAGTCGCGCCGGCGTCACCCGGCCCCAAAATGACCGGGATACCAGGTCGGATATGCCACTCCGCAGCAGCCGTGGGCGTAACCGTGCCAATTTCAGCGCCGCCAGGATGCAGACTGGCAAACAGCCGTTCCACCGAGGCGATTCCCAAGCGAGACAAATCAGCCGACGACAGCCAGCGACGTGAGACGATGTCCATCAGCCCGGTGGCCGAGGCGGTTGTGGTATCCGAAGCGGCAACCCCCGTCAGGCCAAAAGCGACAACATCGGCAGCACCCACCAACAGATGGACAGCGCGATTGAGTGAGTCTGGTTCGTGAGCAAGAAGCCAGCGCAGTTTGGCGAGGAGACTCCCCGCCTCTTGATTGTTACCGGTGAGGCGACACAAAACGTCCCGACCGATAGACTCATGCAGGGCAGCCACCTCGGCATGGGCGCGCAAGTCGCTGTAAAGGATGACTGGACGCACCGGAAGGCCTTGGGCATCCAGAAGGATCAGGTTCTGCATCTGGCCGGTCAAAACGATGGCATCGACCTCTACTGGATTCAGCTCGCGGGCAGCCGCTACCGCTGCGTTCCACCAATCACGAGCGTCCTGCTCGACGACACCGCCGCCCATCGTGTGCGTGGCGTAGTCGCAGTAGGTGCTGCGCTGCACCTGTCCATTCTCATCTAGCAGCGCCGCTTTAGTTCCGGTCGTGCCAATATCCAGAGCCAGCCAGAGAGTCATGCTCTGTCCTCAACAGGTTGGGCAGCAGCGGCGCGCATCTGTTGAAGGTACGCAACCATCGAGTCCTCACCGAGCGCCGCCTGTTCAACCAGACGCGTGCCGATAATGGTCATATCAACTCCGAGGCGAGCCAAGGCAGCGACCTGTTCTGGCCGCTGAATGCCGATGCCGACGCCAATCGGCATTTCCGGCTTGAGCGCGCGAATGCGGTGGATAACCTGGTCGAGACGGTCGAGCAACGCGCCATCCAACGCGGCGGCGGTTCCGGTCGGGCCAGGAGCCGCTTTCAGGTAGATGACGTCGCCCAGCCGGACGCTGCGCTCAATGGTAGCTTCATCGGCCTGGGCATCGACTAAACGGACGACAGCCAGATTCAGCGCCCGCATAATCGTAGCGACAAAGCGCATCTCCTCTTCATCTATGTCAGGAGCGAGCATCCCATGCAGGCCGTTGGTCAAGCAAAGGCGTAAGAAACCATCCAATTCGCGCCCGACGTAGGAATACGTCATCACGAAACGCGGCTGGCGGATATCCCGTAGACCACCGATGAGTGCCAGCGCTGTCTCCGCCCCCAGCCCGCGCTGGTGAATCACGTCGCTGTGCGCCTGAGCGATGATCTGGCCGTCCATAGTGGGGTTGTCCGCCGGAATGCCGTACTCGATCACGTCCAGCATAGTCGCTGCGCGAACCAAGCGGTAGAAAGTCTCTGGCGTGGGATAACCGGCCAGGAAGTAGCCGCACAAGGCGATCCGGCGGCTGGCGCGGATGTCGCGCAGAGCGCTGAGAAGCGGATTAGTTGTGTGCATCGATCAGTGTCCTCGGCGGCTTAAGCTGCTGGAAGTGACCGCACCGATGATGATGGCGCCGATCAGCACTTCACGCACGTAGCTGTCTACGCGCATCTGGGTCAATCCGTTATCTAGCACGCCCAAGATGGTGACACCTAACAGCGTGCCGACCACGTGGGGTTCGCCCTCCTCGCTCATGGTCATCCCCAGGAAGACAGCCGCAATGGCGTCCAGCATCAACCCAGCACCCTGCGTTGGATTAGCCGAAGCGACTCGGCTGGCATAGAGTAGGCCAGCCAGCGCCGCGCCCAATCCAGTCAGCATGAAGGCAATCAGGCGCAGGAAACGCACGCGCACGCCGCCTAATCGGGCAGCTTCGACGTTGCCGCCGATGGCATACAGCCGCCGTCCGAAGGCGGTCTGCTCCAGCACGACCCAGACAATGACGAAGACGATCAAAGCGACTATCGTCAAGTTGGGAAACAACAGCGCTCGTTCATTGAACGTGCCGATCGGAATGCCGCCCCGCGCAAAGCCGCTGAAATCCGCCGGTATATCACGACCGAAGATGGTTTTGCCGCCGCTGAGCAGGAAGGCAGCTCCACTGAAGATCGTCAGTGTGCCCAGGGTCGCCACAAAAGGCGTAATGCCGATGTAGCTGACTAGCAGGCCGTTGAGCAAACCGCCAACCAGACCAGCCGCCAGTGCCACGATTACGCCGACCAAGACTGGCTGTGAGTCGCGGAAGAACAGCGCCGCAACGATGCCAGACAGACTCGCCATCGAGCCGACGCTCAGGTCGAAGTCGCCCATGACCATGACGATCGTCATGGTGAAGGCTGTCACAGCCAGCATACTGACCTGCTGGGAGATGTTCAGCCAGTTGGGGAGCGTCAAGAAAGTGTTGGGGATGTTGAGCGTAAAGTAGACAATCACGATTAGAAAGCCAATGAGCGTCCCCGAACGGCGCAGCCAGCGGCTCAGACGTGCTTGGACGGTCACATTTGTCATCTCCATTTCATTCACCGGCTAGGCAGGCGCTTCGTAACACAGGGTCAGCAGGTCGTGGGCGGACAAGCCAGCAGCTTCGACTAGGGCAGCCTGCCGCCGCTTGCGCATAACCAGGATGCGGTCGCACAGACCGAGCAGTTCGTTGAGGTCCGATGAGGCCAGCAGAATGGCCGCGCCACGAGCGCTGAAGTTCCGAATCAGGGAATAGATGTCAAACTTCGCCCCAACATCGACGCCGCGTGTGGGTTCATCCAACAGCAGCACGCGCGGCGTCTGCATCATCGCGCGGGCGAACAGCACTTTCTGCTGGTTGCCGCCGCTGAGCTGCCGCGTAATCTGTTCTGTGCCAGTCGCTCTTAACTGGACGGATTGGCTCACTGCCGATGATGCGCCTCGTTCAGCAGCACGGTTCAAGAAGACTCCACCCCGGCTGAGCCGCTGAAGATGAGGTAGGGTGATGTTATCACGGATGGTGCGGGAAAGCATTAAACCCTGCGCGCGGCGCTCCTCCGGCACATACGCAAAACCGGCTTCCCAGGCACGGGCGGGGCTGAGCGGCGGCAGCAGGTGGTCATCCAGCAGGACATCATAAGTCAGGCATCGTTCCGCGCCGATAAGCGCTCTCAACAGTTCGCTGCAGCCGGCTCCCGTGAGACCAGCCACGCCGAGGATTTCCCCCGCGCGGAGCTGAAAGCGAATGCCGCCGATGCGGCGCGTCGAAAGATCACGCACATCAAGCACGACTGCCTGCCCGATAGGCGCGAGCCGCGCGGGGTAGGTTTGTTCAAGCTGGCGGCCAGTCATCAAGCGGATGAGGTCGTTGGGGGTTGTCCCCTGGATCGGGCGGGTTTCGACTACGCGGCCATCGCGCATGACTGTGACGGTATCGCAAATCTGAAAGACTTCCTCCATCCGGTGTGTGACATACAGCACCGCGCAGCCTTTTGCCTTGAGTTCACTGATGACGTGGAACAGGCGAGCAGTCTCGTCACCGGTCAGGGCAGCAGTGGGTTCGTCCATGACATAGATCGAGGCATTCGACTGGTCGGCGCCCACAAAGGCGCTAGCGATCTTGACGAGCATCTGGTCGCCAGGGCTGAGCCGGGCGATCGGCTGGCGCGGGTCGATGTGGTGGATGCCCAACTGCGCCAGCACCTGGGTGGCATCGGCATGCAGCCTGGGCCAATCAACCAAGAAGCCGGCACGGCGTGGATACGGTAGGCTGACGAAGATGTTTTCAGCCACGGAAAGCTGCGAGACAACGTTGAGTTCCTGGTGAATGAAGCGCAGTCCCAGGGTGAAAGCATCCTGCGGGTTATGGATGTTAACGGGACGATCCTGCAGGCGAATCTCAACATGATCGGGCGTCACAACTCCAGCCAAGATTTTGATGAGCGTGCTCTTGCCTGCGCCGTTCTCGCCCATCAGGGCATGAACCTGCCCTGGCAGCAGGTCGAGGCTGGCATCGATCAGAGCTGGACTGCTGCCATAGGTCTTGCTGGCACTGCGAATCGAAAGAAGTGGCACAGACATGACACGGATAGCTAGCCCAGCCTGATCCCGATCATATTAGAATTACTTGCTGCCGAGGAAGTCGGCGACATTGGCTGCCGTCACCAACGTCGTTGGGATGTAGATCACGCGCTGGTTGATGGTTTCGCCAGCCAGATAACGGGCAACAGCATCGGCTGTAGCCGCGCCGATCCCAGCGAAGTCCTGGGCGACGGACGCCTCAAAGTTGCCGCCAGCCGCAATGGCATCCAGCGCCTGTGGGTTAGCATCGATACCGACGATGACAATTCCTTCATTCTGACGCCCAGCGGCTTCAATGGCCTGAAGCGCACCCAGCGCAGGCTGATCCCAGGCGGCCCAGACGGCCTTGATGCTGCCCGGTTCTGGGTTGGCAGCCAGCACAGCTTCCATCTTAGCGCGCGAGTCGGCGATACCACCGTCGGTCACATCCGGCGTGATGCGGTCAATGATCTGGATGTCGGGGTTGTTGGCAAAGATGGCATCGGCGATGATGCCGCGCTTCTGCACGGGTGGATAAGGATCGAAAACAAACATGACGACGCCGCCCGCGCCGCCGATGCGGTCTACCACGTAGGTAGCGGTTTCAGCGGCCATGGCATAGCCGTTGCTGGTGACATTGGTGACAAGAAGTGGATCTGCCCCCGCGTCCATACCAAAGACCGGAATGCCGGCGGCGGCGGCGACCTGGAGGCCAGCTGCGACCTGCACTGGATCGACGTTAATGACGATAGCATCGACACCCTGATTGACGACATCTTCGATGCGGCTGATGACGGCGGCCACATCACCAGCAGTATCGATTACGTTGACGGCCCACCCCTTCTCGGCAGCAGCAGCTTGGAAACCTTCCACGAGGGACTGGGTTCCGGGCTGGGCCAGATAGGGGGTGACGACCGCTACTACGGGCGCGTCCTGAGCGACCACGACGCTGCCCATTAGGGCAAGCACGACAGCCGATAGAAAAGTAAGGAAAAAGACTGCACGTCGCATCTCGACTGCTCCTTGTTGGTTCTCTTAAAGTCCGCCGTAAGTGTGAATCAAGCAGGGGGATAACCTAACACAAGATGACGTATCCCGCAAGGTAGTGAAACAGGGATTGTTTGAAGCCAATGGATGTACAAACTGGATGAGTTGAGCCGGATAATGAGGGTACTACTGCCGATAGAGCTGATGGCGATTCCAGGCATAAACCTTGACCGCGCGGCGCAAAGCGTGCAAGCAGCCGGAGAAGCAACTTTAACGGTGGCCTGAACGCGCTAGATAGTGACGCAGTTCAGCATGGTCGCCCTCCACGCGATGAGTGGGTATGCTGCTGTATGCTAAGCTGGAACGCAGCGACCAAAAAGATTTGCTGCGTCAGATGATCGAGCGGGTTGTGGTCAACCTGGAGGGAATGATCGTCCGGCTGGAGTTACTCCCCCTTCTCTTACCTGCGGCATGTGACCGAACGGGTACAGAACAGCGGCGGTGGTGCAGTTGCGGGAAAACAAAATGCCAGCGCTAAGGCTGGCACATGTTCGGACTACGTCCAATCTGGTGACCCCGGTAGGACTCGAACCTACAACCAATTGATTAAGAGTCAACTGCTCTGCCAATTGAGCTACGGGGCCCATGATTACGCGGATTATAGCAGCGCGACCGGGAGCGTCAAGAGTTAACCAATTGAACTCTGGGCGCGGTTCCCTGCGGCGCGGGCGTCTGCCTCACCCCCAGCGGCTGACGAGCGCATAAGCGCCGGCATATCCGACGGGCTTAACGTCCGGCGGCCTCCTCATGTTCGCGGCCGCAGCGTTCGAGCACGCGCTGGGCCTCGCGCACGTTGATCTTGGGCGCGGCGGCAGCGTAGAACTGCGCCGCTGTCCGTTCGTTCGCCTGCTGGCCGGCTGGGGTCGTATCCTCCAGATTGAGCGGGTAATCGCCGGCGTTCAGCCCTTCGATAGCTTCTAGCGTGATCTCTAGCACGCTTTCGCGGCGCACGCGCTCCAGCTTGACGCGGCGCTTGTCAGCCTCCTGGGCGCGATCCACCCGGCCGGCGGCGCAGTAGTAGTCGTGCAGGCGCGCCTCCAGCTCGATGGCGAAAGTCAGGACAGCGCCAAAAGTGTTGAGGGCAGTCATGGGGTTCCTATCCGTATGTACAAGCGGGAGAAGCCGGGGACGTCTCAGCGCCGCCCCCGGCCTGCTGCCGCTGGCCTATATCCAGCGTTCGATCACGATCTTGCGGTCGGTGTAGAAGTCGATCGAGTCCTCGCCCTGGCCGTGCAGGTCGCCGAAGAACGAGTCTTTCTGACCGCCGAAGGGGAACGACGCCGACGGCGCGGCCACGCCGATGTTGATGCCGATGTTGCCGGCGTTGACGCGGTACTTGAACTCGCGGGCGTACTTGCCACTGCTGGTGAAGATGCTGGCGGCGTTGCCGTAATGGCTGCGGTTGATGATCTCGACCGCCTCGTCGAAGTCCTTGGCTTTCATCAGCGACAGCACCGGCCCGAAGATTTCCTCGCGGGCGACGGTCATATCAGGGGTTACATCCTCCAGGATGGTCGGGCCGACGAACGTGCCGTCCTCGAAGCCGGCCACAGTGATGTAGCGCCCGTCCAGGGCGATCTTGGCGCCCTCCTGTATCCCTTGTTCGACCATCTTCAGGATGCGTTCACGGGCCGCCGCCGAGACGACCGTGCCCATCTGGGTGCTTTCGTCCAGGCCGTAACCCACGCGCAGGCTGCTGGCCTGTTTGACCAACTCCTCACGCAGTGGATCGTAAGCCTCGCCCACCGCGACTACTACCGCTGCTGCCAGGCAGCGCTGGCCGGCGCAGCCGTAGGCTGCTCCCATGATGTTCTTGACCGAAGCCGTCATATCGGCATCGGGCATGACGGCGATGTAGTTCTTAGCGCCGCCCTGCGCCTGGACGCGCTTGCCATGGCGAGTGCAGGTCTCGTACACCAGTTTGGCGACCGGCGTCGAGCCGACGAACGACACGCCCTTCACGCCCGGATGCTCCATGATGGCCATGGCCGCGTCCTTGCCGCCGTGCACCAGATTGACCACGCCCTCCGGCAAGTCCAGCTCGTCCAGCAGCTCGAATATCAGATCCATGCTCAGCGGCGTCTGCGGCGACGGCTTGACGATGAAGGTGTTGCCGCAGGCGATGGCGGTCGGCAGGAACCACAGCGGCACCATCGCCGGGAAGTTGAACGGGGTGATCGCCGCGAACACGCCCAACGGCTGGCGCACCGTGGTCTCGTCAATGCCAGCGGCGATGTCCTCTACACCATCGTTGCGCATCAGCACCGGAACGCTGGTGGCGAAGTCCACGCTCTCGATGCCGCGCCGGATTTCGCCGCGCGCTTCGTCGCGAGTTTTGCCGTTTTCCTCGACCACGACGCGCGCCAGGTCCTCAAATCGTTCTTCCAGCAGCGCTTTGAAGCGATACATATACTGCGCGCGGTTCAGCACCGGCGTGCGCCGCCACTCCTCAAATGCCGCCTGCGCCGCCTGCACCGCCCGGTCTACGTCCTCGCGGGTCGAGTCCGGACATTCGCCCAGCGTCTCGCAGGTGGCTGGGTTGATGACCGGCGTGTAAATCGTGGCCGTCGATTCGACCCAGCGGCCACCCACATAATTTTTCAACCGCTTCACCATGATTAAAGACTCCTGATCTACATCATATTTTTATCTGCAGGACAATGCGGAAAGTTTAGCGCCTCGCGGCGTGAAAAAGCAAGCCCGACAGCGCGCAGGTGCAGACAACAGGATGTAGAATGTAAGCAGTTCGCGGAGCGTCTAGAGGATACATGATCCGATCCTACCGGCATGTAATCGCTGCTGGTTGGGGCGGGTGCAGACAACCGATCGCTGTCCGAGGAGTGAACCATGGCCGATTACACCCTGCCTTACGGCAAGACTGTCCTGCGCTTCAGCCTGCCGGATGAACTAGCGGTCGACGTGCTGGCCCCGGCGGACGTCCCCCCCGCGCCTGACCCGCTGGCAGCGGTCGAGGCGGCGCTGAATGACCCGGCCGCCGATGTCCGACTGGAGGATTTCGCCGGGGCGCGCTCGGCGGCTGTGGCCATCAACGACAAGACCCGTCCCGTCCCACACGCGCATCTGCTGCCGCCGCTGCTGGCTCGGCTGGAGGCGCTGGGGCTGCCGCCCGCCGCCATCACGCTGGTGATCGCCGCCGGCGCGCACCCGCCCATGCCCCCCGCCGAGTTCGCGCAGGTCGTGCCGGCCGACGTGCTGGCGCGCTACCCGGTCGTCTGCCACGACTGCGACGACGCCAGCGGGCTGGTCTACCGAGGCGTGACCGCCCGCGGCACGCCGGTCTGGATCAACCGCCGCTACGCCGAGGCCGACCTGCGGCTGGTGGTCGGCAACATCGAGCCACACCAGTTCATGGGTTTCTCCGGCGGCGTCAAGAGCGCCGCCATCGGCCTGGCCGGGCGCGAGACCATCACCCGCAACCACGCCCACATGACCGAGCCGGCGGCGCGGCTGGGCCAGTACGTCGGCAACCCGGCGCGGGAAGATGTCGAGGAGATCGGGCGGCTGGTGGGCGTGCACTACGCCCTCAACGCGGTGCTCAACCGGAGCAAACAGATCGTACGGGTGGTGGCGGGCAGCCCAGCGGCCGTCATGCGGGCTGGCATCCCGCTGGCGGAGGCCATCGCCACTGTGCCTGTCGCCGCGCCTTTCGACCTGACGCTGGCCGCGCCGGGCGGCCACCCCAAAGACATCAACCTGTATCAATCCCAGAAAGCGCTGGCCCATGCCGCGCTCATCACCCGGCCAGGCGGAGCGATCATCCTGGCCGCCGCCTGCCCAGAGGGTTCAGGCAGCGATCATTACGAGCGCTGGATGCAGGACGTGGATTCCTACACGGCGGTGTTCGCCAAGTTCACCCGCGAGGGCTTCCACATCGGCCCGCACAAGGCTTACCAGATCGCCCGCGACGCGGCCCGTTTCCGCGTCTGGCTGGTGTCTGAGATGCTGCCGCCGCAGGTGCGCCGGCTGCTGCTGACGCCGGCGGCGCTGGAGGACGCGCTGGCCGAGGCGCTGGCCAGCCTGCCCCCCGGCGGCCGGGTGGGTATCTTGCCCAGCGCCAACGCCACCGTGCCGCGCCTGGTGGGCGCGGCGGTGGGGTGAAGGATGCGTGGCGGAGATTGGGCGCAATTCAACTATCAAGGCGTCTGTAAGGTTTTAAGATTAGATTCAGAATTCGGAAGAGAAAAATTATCGTGAGATAGTCCAGGGTTGCGAGAAGAAGCCGCTCGGAAGTGATCAAACAAAGTGACCGATCATGAAAAGCGAAGCCGCTGAGCCAGCGGGAGTTTATACCTCACTTGATGCTCGAATGAAGGCCTTCGTTCGGCAGCAGTGGCGCTATTTGGCGGTGGTTCTGGCGGCGCTCTTGATTCTAGCGGTCGCTCTGCCCGGTCTTTTGATTCATCTGGAACGCTATCCAGCACTGTGGCTGGACGAGGGATTCAGCATCAATGCTGCCCGTACCTGGCTGGATTTCGGCCAGTACGGGACTTACACCAGCGCAGGTCTACGTCCGTTTGATCCATCGATTTCAACCGGATTTCCGGTCATCACGGCGCTGACGCTGAGCTTCAAGGTGTTAGGGGTGAGCGCCTTCGCCGCGCGCTTCACCATCGTTCTGTTCACCCTGGCAGCGCTGGCCGGTTTGATGGCTGTAGTCGCCCAGACCGGCGGTCGACAGACCGCGCGCATGGTCTTCATCACGCTGTTCGTCATCACCTTCCCCGCTCCCGGCGAAACGAACTTCATGCTGCTGGGGCGTCAGGTGCTAGGCGAAAATCCATCCATAGCGTTCATGCTGATCGCTCTGCTGCTGTGGTGGCGGAGCTGGCAGCGATCGCAGTTATGGGTGAGCCTGTTGTGCGGGCTGCTGCTAGGGCTCAGCTTGTTGACGAAACTCCAGGTGGCGATGCCGTTAGTTCTGGCCATCCTATGTGTCGCCTTGATCCGCGCGGCGCGCAGCCGAGTATCGCTGTGGCGTGGACTGCTGCCGCTGGTCACGGCGGCAGGGGTGTACGTGTTGTGGACGCTCATCGCCCAACTCGGCACGCCAGAAGCGCTGCGCTCAGACAATCGTCAGATCATGTTGGAGGGCGCGCGCATCCATTTCTTCTCAGGTCTCTTCGCTGCCAAGTTTGACCGAACCGTCTTGCTCATTTGGGCGATGATTGCGCTGGCCGCTGGCTGGGTCGGTTGGCAGCGCCTGAGACGCTCGGTTGAACCTCAAGCTGGCACGACGGTCAGCTCCACTCAGGGGACGCTGGCGCTGCTGGTGGCGCTGGGCACGGTTTGGGCGGCCGTATTTTCTATCGGCTGGCCGCGTTACTACTACAGCAGTTTGATTTTGTCGCTGGTTATCACTGGCGATCTGGTGTGGCGCACGCTCTTCATGGTCAGTCTGCGCCTGACGCGCAACCACACGAGAACCGCTGAGCGCATCATGCTGATGCTGTCTGCAGGTCTCATCCTGCTGTTGATGAACCTACACGTGCTCAGCAATATTCATCAGGCAGCGCCCAACTATGCTGAGCAGATGTCAACCTACATCGATGCGCAGGTGGAACGCGGCGCAGTCATCGAGACCTGGGATTGGCAGGCCGCCGCTTTGAGCCAGCATCGACTGTTCCATCATCCTGGTCAACTGATGATGTGGGAAGCGCTGCACCAATACTCCCGTGAGCGGCGCTTCAACTTGGAATATGATATGCTGCAAGCTGACCCAGCCTATCTGCTGCTGGGCCCATTCAGCGCCTGGACGGGCATTTATGATGTCGACACCGTCCGGGAACGATTCGCCCTGGAAGCGGAATTTGGCCCTTACCAGCTTTATCGGCGAGTACAATAAATGCTTGACCGCAGATCAGCACCGGAGATCAGCCCAGCCATGACGCTTTCACGACGGCAGTTTTTGTCAGCATTGGTCGGCGTGACCGCAGCGGCAGTCAGCTTGGGCGCGCCTGTCGTTTACCAGACGCTTCAGCGCGCGCGCCGCATTCCGCTGCCAGAAGCGCCGCCCGGCCCTTTGCCGGCTGATACGGCTACCGTGCTGCGTGCACTGGTCGAAGCGTTGTTCATCGCTCATCCGGTGGACACCGAGCGTTACCTGCGCTACTACGGCTTTCACGCCGAAAAAATACCGGGCTATAGGCAGGTGTACATCCAGTTCGCCCAAGAACTTGAATGGGCGGCGCGCTGGCTTTACCGCCGTCCATTCGTAGAGTGTTCAAAGCTTGAACGTCGCCAAGTGCTGCGGCCGTGGTGGTCGCTGCCTCAGTCGCGCCAAGATGAGATCATAACCGCCATTTTTCAAGGCACAGCCTGGATGCAGCATGCCCAATATGTCCTTCGAGAAACGCTGCAATTGTTCATGAACACAGACGCCTGGATCATGGTCGGCTATGAGGCTTGGCCGGGAATGCCGCGCGGTCTGGAAACCTACCGGCAGCCACCAGCCACAGGCTAGCCATAGGCTCTAATGCATCGTTTGAGGCGCAGAACACGGGCGCTTTGGAGAACAGCCTAGCATGACTGATAGCACGGTTGCCATCGTCGGATCAGGAATTGCGGCGACATCGATCACTTACGCCCTCGCCAGCCGCGGCATTGATGTCGTCATTTTTGAGAAGGGGCCGGAGTACCCCTATCCGTATGCCCTACAGTATGAAGAGGAAGTGCTCAACCAGTGGATCAACCCGGCGCGCGATCTGCGCCCGGAGCTGCGCCCATTGGTGCAAACAGGCAACTTACCATTTCTGGTTGACGGCGAGCGCCGGATGCGCGTCGGCGGCATGGCGACCAGTTGGAATGCAATCACGCTGCGCATGATCCCCAGCGATTTCCAGACGCGCACCCGCTTCGGGCGCGGGCAGGATTGGCCGATCACGTATGATGACGTCGAGCCATACTACAGCCGGGCTGAAACATTATTGGGTGTATCCGGCACGGATGATGATAATCCGTTTGCGCCGCCGCGCTCGCAGGCGTACCCGCTGCCGCCTTTCGAGCTCGGATACTTTGATCAGATGTTGGGCGAGCGTCTGCGTGACGGAGGCATTGTACTGCATACTACGCCGCAGGCGCGCACTCGCTTGCCATATGCTGACCGGCCAGCCTGCGTCAACTATGGTAACTGTTACGCGTGTCCAATCGGAGCGCGCTACTCGCCCGCCTACCACCTTCAGCTCGCGCTGCAGACGGGTTTCTGCCAGCTCTACACCGAACATTCCGTTCGGCGCGTCGTTGTTGATGCGAGCGGACAGGCGCGGGCGCTGCTCGTCCGTGACAACAACTCGGCTGTTGAATGGGAGCACAGCGCCCGTATATTTGTGCTGGCGGCCGGCGCTGTCGAAACCGTTCGGCTGCTATTCTTGTCCGCTGATGAACGCCACCCCAACGGCTTGGGCAACGCTGGTGGGCAGTTGGGCAAGCGCCTGTCCTATCACCCGATTCGCTATGGGCTTCTACGCTATGCGCAGCCCGTCTATCCGGGCCGCGCAGGGTTCCCGACCGCTCAAAGTCTCCAGTTCATCGATCATCCGGATCGTGGGCGTTACGGCGGCATCAAAATTGAGTTTGGAGATCAGCCGCCGCGCGGGGGTATCGCCGGAGCGACTTTCGCTGAACTAGATGATCTTCAGAATGCGGCCGATTTCTTCTTACATACGCGTTGGATATGGCTGCATGCTGAGACGGATATGACCGATCGGAAGTATGCAGCTTTGTCAGATCAGCGCGACCCGTTTGGCGATCCCGCGCCGCACGTTCACCATGAAGCAAGTGACTTCGACTTTGAAACTTACCAGTATGGTCGTCGGTTGTTTGAACGGATCGCTGAAGCGACCGAGGCGACTGGCACGTACCTGCAGGAGTTTGACAGGTGGGTATCCTGGTCGCACCACATGGGCGGGGCGCGCATGGGGACGACCCCTGACGACAGCGTGGTGAATGCCTTCGGCCAGGTGCACGGCGTGCCCAATCTGTTCACCGCCGGGGCCAGCCAGTTCGTCGAAACCTCGGCGGTCAACCCCACGCTGACGATCGTGGCGCTGGCGCTGCGCACCGCCGACTACCTGCTCGACCAATGGCTGTGAGCGCCGCCGGCTGGCTTCATCAGTCTGGAGGCGGCTCACGGGATGACCCGATGATTCAGCATGTCGTTGACCGCTTTCACCAGCCGGCGCAGCTCAGCTTCTAGGTCTTCGGTGATGCCGTCCTGAATCGCCGCCTCGCGGAACAGGTCGCGGGCTTCGCGCAGCTCCGCCTGGCCGCGGCGCAGCCGGCTGACGCCGGCCCGCATCTGGGCGCGGGCGTCGCGGCTGGCTGGGCTGGTGTAGTGATGCGGGAAGTCCCACCCGTGCAGCGAGGCCACCCGCTGCAAACCGGTGATGAAATCCTCAATGCGCTCGATCTGGGCGGCCGCGCCGCTTTGCAGCAGCTCTTTGAGCGATTGGCTCAACGTCGGCTCGACGCCGAAATCGAGCTGGGTGATATCCCGGTAGCGCGCCTCGGCGTCGTTGCGGTTGCCCGGCTGCGGGCGCAGCGCCGACTTCAGCGGCGACAGACCAGTGAACACCGGATACAGGATGCCGACGCACAGGTTGTGAATGTCCATTGAGTACAGCGCCGCCTGCGCCGGGTCGTGGCTGTCTACCTGGCGCGAGCTGTTGAAGTCGATGATCCGGAGCTGAGCGCCGTCCCAGTAGACATGTTCCAGCTTGTGGTCGAGATAGGCGATGCCCTTGTGGTGCGCCAGGCGCAGCACTTCAGCGAATTGGAGCGCCAGCACCAGCCCTTCCTCGCTGGGCAGCCGCCAGCGCGCACCGCCTTGGTTGGGCTTCATCAGATACAGCAGGTTGTGGTGACGCGGCAGGTTTTGCAGCCCCAGGTATGGCCGCCAGCCGCGCCGGGCGAAGTCGGGCATGGCCTGGATGAACCCCAGCACATCGCGCTGAAACGACTCGATCTCGCCGCCCGCTGGGGCTTCGCCGGGGTCCGCCACGTAGCCGCAGTCCGTCATCTGCACCACATACGGGCTGTCTCCCAGCTTCATCAAAATGTCAGCTTCGCTGCCGAAGGCGCGATACTCCCAGCGCATGTCGCCATCGGCTGACAGGTGTTCGGTGCGCATCACTTTGAACGCCACTATGTGGCCGGTGCGCCGGTCGAGCGCGTCCAGCACCCGCGCGTAATGGCCAAGGGCGAAGGTATCGTTGAAATTGTCCAGGCGGTAGAGATCAGACAGATGAGCCATGCCCGCGCTTTCGCGTCCTCCGAATAATATATCCCAAATTGCTAGCGAAATTTGGGATATACTAGGACTCTACCACGACTGCCCCCAATCGAACAGGGCATTTTGGTAGAAGACTGCATTGTGACAGCGGCGGCAGTCGGGCACTGAATTGACCAATTGAGCTTGCATCATGGGTAAGCTTCCATACAATGGAGATAAAAGATGTCAAGCGTCAAGTTCAGGAGCCAGACATGGCGAGTCCCGAACCGGCGATCCGACTGCGCAGCAGCGCGCGTACCAGTACTGGCCAGGTGCGCGAGAACAACGAAGACAACATCCACCTGTGGAGCCGCGACGATTACGTGCTGGCCGTGGTGGCCGATGGGATGGGGGGCGCAGCGGCGGGCGAGGAGGCCAGCCGGCTAGCCGTCGAAGTGATCGCGATGCAGTTCGCGGACCTGATCCAGGCGCCAGAAGATCAAACGCTGTCGACCATGGGCGAAGCCGAACTATCCAACGAACTGCGGCGCACCATTCAATCGGCCAATAATCAGATCGTCTACAAAGCGGCTGCCGAGCCGGAATACCGGGGCATGGGCACGACCATCACGCTGGCGTTCGTGCGCGGCGACCGCGCGATATTCGCCCATGTCGGCGACAGCCGCGCCTATCTGATCAAGGGCGGCGCCGGCCAGATCATCCAGATCACGTCCGATCACAGCTTTGTCGAGGCGCTGGTGGCCGCCGGCCACATCACGCATGAGCAGGCGGAAATGCACCCGATGCGGAATGTGCTGTACCGGGCGCTGGGGCAGTCAGATGAGATTGATGTTGACCTGTACTATCATCGTCTGAACGTTGGCGACCGGATCGTGCTGTGTTCGGACGGCCTCACCCGTCATGTCCGGCCGGAAGAGATCGCCCGCCTGGCTTTGGAGTCGGCCAATCCTGATGTTGTCAGCCAGCGGCTGATCGATCTAGCCAACGACCGGGGCGGCGAAGACAATGTCAGTGTGATCGTCATCACGGTTGAGGCGGCTGAACCGCTGCCGCCTACCTACCGCCAGGCTCACTTGGCCGATGACGATGAGGAGACGCTGCTGCTGAAAGGCCGCACCCGCCTGCGTAATCCGCTGGCGCCCCCCGCTGAGGCGACCGCTGAGGGCGACACCTTGCACATTGACCAAAAGATGGCGGCCGAGCGCCTGAGCGATGCCGCTGAGCCGGTATATTTCCCTGAAGCCTCGCCTGAAGCCCTGCCCGATCCGCTGGATCCTGTGATTGCCACACGCCCGGCTGCGCTCCATCCGCTGCCCATGCGCCAACCAGACTCATTGCCGACTGCTGGGGGACAGGGTGAAGGTCATGACACACGGCTGCCTGACGAATGACCCGCCCGCTGCCCCTGACTGCGCCAGTAGACGAGACGCGGCTGCCTGAAGGACAGGCTCGATGGGTGGCCGATTTGATCGCTTCCCAGGCGGCGGCCATCCGTGACCTGTCGAACGAGGAACGGCTGCTGTACGCGCACATCTGGAAGCATATCGCCCACCACGCCAAACCGCCCGCCGTCCGCCAGTTCGGTCACCTCAACCCCAAAACGCGCCGCCTGCAGCAGGCCATCAACCGGCTGAAAGAGCGCCATTTGATCTGGTTCGATGAGGCGCTGCAAGCGGTCCTCCAATGCCCGCCCTTTTCGGCGCTGGACACGGCGCACCAGGTCAAAGCCTTCGGTTGGGAGCGCACCTTCGCGACCAGTTTCGTTGAGCTGCCGTGCACGCTGGTCGTCTACGGCCCGAACGTCTGGCTGGAGGCGCGCTCGGTCTGCCCGCGCAGCGGCGAGCCGCTGGCCTATCGCGCCCGCATGCGCGAAGATTACACCCTTCAGATCGAAGTGCCCGCCGCCGATGACTGGCGCATCTGGATGCCGCTGCCGGCTGCACCTAATCCTGAGCCGCTGCTCGAATTCAATCAGATCCGCCCTCGCATCCACGCTTTTTATACGCTGGACGACCTGGCTACCTATCGCCAGTACGATCCTACGGGCGTCGCTGGCGTCATCTACACCTTCGATCAGGCGTTTTATCTGGGCGAATGTCTGCTCCAGGCCTACATTTTGGTGATGGAACACCACTGATCCCTGAGTGGGGCGTCGCAATCGTCCGATCAGTGCTATAATGTGGTCGTAAAGTCTCCAAACAGTTCTTTAACCGTTTACTTCAGCGCACGCTTGAGGGCTTCATGTCCGATCGCCCACCACACATTGACCCGCTGCCTGATCAGCCTCAGGTGACTGGAGGCTGGCATCGGCCTCATACGCCCGGCGGCTGGCGTCCGCCCAGCCCGACGCCGCCGCCCGCGCCCAAAC
>CALAJK010000077.1 GCA_937922795.1 uncultured Anaerolineae bacterium | reverse complement strand
CCGGCTGACAGCGACGGTCTACGCCCTGATCGCCGCGTTCCAGCAGTTTCAGTTTCAACATTGCTGGCCTGTGATCCGGCATGCGCCTTGAAATAGCCTCCGGCATTTGGTAATGTCGATTGCAGCATACCCCGGCGCGTTTTGAGACCGCATCCAGATCTGTCTGTACAGGCGCAGCGAGCATGAGCGACGAAAAAGTCTACGAGATGTTGTGGGACTGCAAATACTGCGGGACTACCAAGCTGTTGGGCAAAACTCATCGCTTCTGCCCGAACTGCGGCGCTGCTCAGGATCCGGACACCCGCTACTTTCCTTCGGATGCCGAGAAGGTGGCGGTGCAAGATCATCAATACGTCGGCGCCGACAAGATCTGCTCAGCTTGCAACGCTTTGAACAGCGCTCTGGCGCAGTTCTGCGGGCAGTGCGGCTCGCCGATGGACAAGGCGGCGATCGCCCGCCGCCTGGCTGATCAGTCCCGCGCCGAGAATGAGACGTTTGAGTCCAGCGGCTCGCGGGATCTGGCTAAAGAGCGGTTCGATGCTGAGATGCAGCGTATCGGCGTTCAGCCCACGCCAGGCGCTAAGACTGGGCTTCCTAATCTAGTGAAAATCGGGCTGATCGCGCTATTGGCAGTGATCGTGGTCGGTGTACTGGCGGCCTTGTTTTGGAAACGCGAGACAGCGCTGGCGGTCGCTGGCCACACCTGGGAACGGGTGATCGAGATCGAGCGTTTCAAGCCGCGATACGAGAGCGCGTGGTGCGACGGCATGCCTTTCGACGCCTATGGTGTTTCCAGAGAAGTGCGACAGCGGAGCAGCCGTCAGGTGCCGGATGGCCAAGACTGCCAGGTCGTCCGCAGTGATCGCGGCGATGGCACATTCGTCGAGCGCACCGAATGCACGACGCGCTACCGTGATGAACCCATCTATGATGATTACTGCTATTACACGGTCAACCGGTGGGATTACGAACGCGCGGTGCGCGCCCAGGGCAGCAGTTTGGCTGATGTGCCGGTATGGCCTCAAACGGATATTCGGCAGACGGGCACGTGCATCGGCTGTGAACGCGAAGGGCGGCGCAGTGAGACGTACAAAGTCATTCTGAAGGGCGACGACAATAAAACATACACCTGCGCTGTGCCATTTGAGCGCTGGCAGACTATGCCGATCGAGTCGACGTGGAAGCTCGATGTCGGCGTGATCACCGGCCAGCCGGACTGCAGGTCGCTTGAGCCGTCCGGCTGAAGATGATGGATCCTCGCAACCAGAACGGCAGGGCAGGGGCAATCTGTTTGACCCCTGCCCTGGCCAACTGTCTCGCCGGCGGCGACAGTCTCAATCACTCAATCTGTGGGACTAGCAGCCCATAACCTCCGTTTGACCGTTTGTACAGCACGTTCACGCTGCCGGTGGCGGCGTTGAAGAACACAAAGAAATTGTGATCGAGCAGCTCCATCTGCTCAATCGCTTCAGCTTCGTTCATGGCCGTCAGCGTGATTTGTTTGCGGCGCACGATCTCGTTTTCGGGCGCAGCAGCGGTCTCTTCCTCGACGAATTCCTCGATATTGGGGATCGCCTCGGCGGCTTGCAGTTCCTCAATCGAAGCGCTGAAGCGCTCGCGCCCTTTGCGTTGGCGGCGGCCTTTGAAGCGCTGGATGCGGCGATACATCTTGTCGACAGCGGAGTTGATGGCGGTCTCGATATCGCCGGGGATTCGCTCCTCCGCTCGCAGGATGGCGCCCCGTTTGTGGCGGATTGTGATTTGAGCAATGGCGAGATCCTCCCCGCGCCGGCTACGTTGGTGGGATAAGTCCATCCGGATCTCAGCGATGTTGGGCAGATAGCGATCCAGACGATCCAGTTTCTTATACGCGTAGGTCTTGAGAGCCTCTGTCACTCTCATATCGTGGCCTTGAACAATTACGTCCATGTACGGGCTCCTTCCAGGTAAATATTAAGATGGTCCATCGTGAGCAGCCGATACCGTCAAGCCATAAACGGCTTGCGCGCCGGCTGCCAGCGCCGCTTGCGCACAGGCGCTCAGGGTCGCGCCTGTGGTATACACATCATCTACGAGTAAGATGACGCAGCCGTCGACCCACTGCGGGTCAGCGATGAATGCGTCCTGAACGTTCTGCAAACGTTCAGCGCGCCCTAACCCAACCTGAGAGCTGGTGGCGCGGCGGCGTATCAGCGCAGCCGGGGCGCAGGGGAGCGCTAACCGGTCAGCAGCGCGCTGCGCCAGCAGCTCGGCCTGGTTGTAACCGCGCTGGGCGCGGCGTTCAGCGTGCAGCGGGACGGGCACTATCCGGTCAATCTGCCAGTTGATCTGGCGCAGATGTTCAGCCAACCGGTCGCCGAGCGGCGCCGCCAGCGGCCGGGCATTTTCATATTTCAATGCCCATAGCGCGCGCTGGACGACGCCGTCATGAGTGGCTGTCGCGGCGATCTGTGTTAGGGGCGGCAGGGGGGCAGCCAGATGGGGCGGCGCCATATCGTCGAGCGCCTGCTGGCAAGTTTCACACCATACCCAGTCAATCCGGCCGCAGCCAGCACAGCGCGGGGGAAATAACAGGTCGAGGACGGCTGTTCCCAGTCGGCACAGACGGTCAAAACGGTGTGTGCCAGTGTCTGGAGTCCCCGCAAGGGGGAGAGAAAAAGATGATGCTATACCTGGCATAAGCTGATTCCAGGTAGCCTTGAGTATATATAGCTATAGACGAGGCAGGATAGCGGCTAAAAGCGCCCCATGACACCGCTTTCCAGCAGAAATACCAGCGCCGGCCCCAGGAGTACGATCCACAGCGATGGGAAGATGAGCAGCACCATCGGGATCATCATCTTCACCGGCGCCTGATGCGCTTTTTCTTGGGCGCGCTGGCGGCGTTTGACGCGCATCTGATCCGATTGGACGCGCAGAATCTTGGTCATGCTCACGCCCAACTGATCAGCCTGGATGACAGCTGCCGTGAAAGCCGTCACATCCGGCACATCCATGCGATCAGACATATCCTTCAAGGCCTCGCGGCGCATTTTGCCGAGCTGGATCTCGCGCAGGACGCGGCCAAAAGCTACTGCCAGATCGTTATCCCACTTCTCGTAGACTTTGCCCATAGCCTGGTCGAACCCCAGACCTGCCTCGACGCAGATCGTCAGCAGGTCTAAGGCGTCGGGCAGCGCCCGCACGATGCTCTCCTGACGTTTGCTGATCTTGCTCTTGATCCACAAAACTGGGAAGAAATATCCTAGCGCAGCACCGCCAGCGGTGTACAACAGGGCGTTGGGATTTGATGATAGGACGAAGAAGACCAGAAAAGCCACCAGCCCCAGACCAATTGTCGCGCCGATCCGCAGCGCGAAAAAAGTCGCGGGCTCCATGGACCCTGCCAGGCCAGCCAGTTCGATCTGGTGGCGCGTCTGCTCAAGCTGCTTTTCCGGCGTGAAGCGGACGACCAGATCAGCGAGCCGCCGCAGGAGCGGCAGCAGCACGCGGTCGCGGAAGGGCAGTGACAGCTCAATCTGTTCCAGCGATTCGGGCGTTTCCACATCGCCGGCAAATTTTGCCAACCGTTCTTGCAGTGGATCGCGGCTGCGATCGTCGCGCAGCCCCACATACACCAACCCGGCGATGATCAGCAGGACGACGATGATGAGTATGCCTTCCATCTTGAGATCCTCTGCGCGACTCAGCGATTAGATATCAATGTTCACGATCTTCTGGATGGCGGCCATGCCTAAGCCGATCAGCGCCAAGCCGACGCCGAGCATAGGCCAACCGCACATGCGGTTCTCGAACATCGGGTTCATAAAACCCGGCTGCACAACGGACAAAAACAGCGCGACAGCAATCGGCAGCAGGCTGATGAGCCAACCGGTCATACGACCCTGAGAGGTGAGCACGCGAATTTCGCCTTTGAGCTTCACGCGCTCACGGATGGTGTGGCTGATGGTTTCGAGGATCTCCGCCAGGTTGCCGCCGACCTCGCGCTGAATGTTGACAGCCGTCACTACTAGATCCAGGTCTTCGCTTTCCACCCGCGCCAGCAGGTGTTCAAGCGCGTCTTCGACGTCAATGCCGAGCTGGACTTCCTGCACCACCCGCCTGAACTCGGTCGCGGTCGGTTCGGGGGCGTCGCGAGAGATGGCTTCCATCGCCTGCAGGACGCTGAAGCCAGAGCGCAGCGCGTTCACCCACAGGCCGAGGGTATCGGGAAGCTGCTGCTCGAATCGGATCAGCCGCTTGCTGGTGGCGCGCGATACGTAAATACGGGGGAAGAAAAGCCCGATGAAGCCGGCCACGATCGACATGATCAAGTCGCCGCGGAAGAGGATGAACCAGGCGACGGCGAAGAACCCAATCACCGAGACGACGTGCAGCGCCGCATATTCGGCGACAGTCAGCTTGAGATCGGCGCGAGCTAGCTGCTGACGCCAGCGCTTGGCAAAAGGCCGGTTAGCGATGGCCCGGTCGATCGCCTCAAGCGCTCGGCGTTCCTCCTTCTTGGGCTTTTCTTCTTCTTCGGGCTCATCCAAAAAACTGCTGAAGGTGTTATTGTCGTCTATAAACCGTCCCAGCCGCTCCTCGGCCAGATTGCGTTCAGAGCGCACGCTGATGACGCCAAGGACGATGACAGCGACGGCCGCAATGCCGGCGACTACAACCATGATAGGCAATAACTCTTGCACGCCGATTGCCTCCCCATACCATCACGACAACCGTTTACCTGTATTGTAAGAGCGTTTCGAAAAGCGCGTCAAGATGACGCGCTTCTCGCGGCTCATCAACTAGTGCGCGGCACGCAGCTAACTTAGTAGTTGCGCCCAATGCCGAACACCGACGGAGGCAGATGGATGCCGGCTTGTTCGATGCGGTCAATGAACTTGGGACGCAGGCCAGTGGGCCGGATACGCCCGATGATCTTGCCGCTTTCAATCCCGGTTTGCTCGAACTCGAAGATGTCCGACATGGTGATGATCTCGCCTTCCATGCCCTGGACTTCCGAGATTTTTTCGATCTTGCGCGTGCCGTCGCGGAAGCGGCTCTGGTGGCAGATCATATCAATGGCGCTGGCGATTTGCTCGCGGATGGCGCGCACTGGCAGATCCATGCCGGACATCAGACACATGACTTCTAGACGCGCTAACGTATCGCGCGGGCTGTTGGAGTGAGCTGTCGTCAGCGAACCATCATGGCCGGTATTCATAGCCTGGAGCATGTCCAGCGCTTCGCCAGCACGGCACTCGCCGACGACGATCCGGTCAGGACGCATACGTAGGCTGTTCACGACCAGATCCTGGATGGTGATCTCGCCCTTGCCCTCGATGTTCGGGGGGCGCGTCTCCAGCGTGACGACGTGTTCCTGGCGAAGCTGAAGCTCTGCTGCATTCTCGATCGTGACGATGCGCTCATCGTTGGGGATGAAACTGGAGAGCACATTCAAGAGCGTCGTCTTGCCTGAACCTGTGCCGCCGGATACGACAATGTTTAGGCGAGCGATGATGCAGGCGCGTAGAAATTCGGAAATCTCTTTAGTCATCGAGCCGAAACGGATCAGGTCGTCTACGGTCAGCGGTTTCTTCGAGAACTTGCGGATGGTGATGGTGGGGCCGACCAGCGAGATTGGGCGGATGACCGCGTTGACGCGCGAACCGTCCGGCAGACGGGCGTCTACCAGGGGCGAGCTTTCGTCAATGCGACGGCCTAACGGCGCCACAATCCGGTCGAGAATCCGCAGCACATGTTCATCGTTTTCGAAGGTGACATTCGCCCGCGACAGGTTGCCTTTCTGTTCGATGAAGATGTTGCGCGGGCCGTTCACCATGATCTCAGTGATCGATTCATCAGCCAGCAGCGGTTCAAGCGGGCCGAAACCGAGGATTTCGGCCACGATAGCCTCAAAGAGATTCTGACGTTCACCCCGCGCCAGCACCATGCTGTCGTCGGCGAGGATCGCATTGAACAGTTCTTCGATGTGAGCGCGCACTTCATGCTTGCGCGACAGATCCATTGCCTGATGGTCGAGTTCCGCCATCAATTTGCTCTGGACGCGCGCCTTCAAGTCCTGATAGCTGCTCTTTTGGCCGGGACGCTGAGGGTCAATGGCGGTGCGGCGCGCGCGCATTGCCGCCAGTTTCGACTCTTCTGAAGATTGTTCGGGTGGGACGCTCAATGCGCCCATCCCACCCGTATCCGGTGGCTTGCGGGGCGGCGTACCGCCAGCGCCGCCAGTGCTGCCACCGCCGCTTCTTTCGATCCGTTTAAGTAACGACATACCTCACCTCTTCAACTCATTCTGAGTTCGGGCGAACCTGTGGACAGATCACGCTTTGCCGAGCCGCAGACCGAGACCGGTCTTGCGCTGCTGCATTTTGCTTCTGTCGGACTGTGCGTCTGTCGCTGCTTCTTCGCTGCCCATCAGACGCTTGTGAAGCAGTTCGGCCAATCCCACCAGCTCGCGGATCGGCGAACGACTGCGGTCGCGTTGGGCAACGATCGGCACGCCCTTGCTCATCGCAGCGAGCACCGTCAGATCATCAGACGGCACCTGTATCTCAATAGGTCGGCGCAGGAAGCGCTCGATCTTTTCATTCTGGATCAAGAACCGGGTCTTGTTCCGGTCGTCGAGCACGCGGTTGAGGATCAAGGTGGTCTTATCCGGTGGATAGCCCATCTGATCGAACAAGTCCAGCACGAACCGCACATTCTTGACACAGGCCAGCGTTGGCATCGCCACCATCACGATCTTGGAGGCGATATCAAACAGCGACAGCACCGTCTCATCTAGATGGTGACTGGTGTCAACCACAATATAGTCGTAGTTGCCCTGGATTTTCTCGATGATTTGAGCGACCGCCTTGGGGTTGGACTGCATGACCTCGGCATATTCTGGGCGCGATGGACCCATCAGCACTTTTAGGCCGCTGTCATGGGTGAATATAATGCTGTCAAACAGCTCGGTGTCCAGATCGTCAATTTTGTCCGCCAGATCAACCATGGTGGACTGAGATTGAATATTAAGCAGCACGCCCACGTCACCGAATTGTAGATCAGCGTCCACCAGCAGCACCCGGATGCCTTCTCGCATCAACGCAGATGCCAGGTTGGTGGCGATGGTGGTGCAGCCTACGCCGCCTTGAGGGCTGTAAACCACGATGACATGGCCGGCGCGGTTCTCCGAGTCGAACTTGGGCGCGGCAGATCGCAGCTCGTCGATGGCGGGCGCATCAATGTAGCGCTGAGCGACGAGCTGATGCTGAGCGTGTACCATGCGAATCGTGTTGTACAGCTCATCGGGCGAGATCGGCTTGGTGAGGAAGTTGCGGGCACCGGCCAGCATCGCCCGCCGCAAATAGTCAGAGTCGTTTTGCACCGACATCATGATGACCGCGGCGGTCGGCACAGCCTCAGTGATGAGCGATGTCGCCTGGATACCGTCCATATCGGGCATGTTGATGTCCATGATGACGATGTTCGGCCGCAGTTCCTTGGCCATGTTCACGCCATCACGCCCTGTGCCGACCGAGCCGACTACCTTGAAGTCTTGCTCGAATGCCAGCAGTTTCTTGATGTTTTCGCGAGTTTCCGGTATGTCGTCTACCAATAGAATAGTGATGACTTCGCCCTCGCGTTGTGGGTTTCCAGGTTTGTTCATCGAACCCTCCACAGCTCACTGAGTATGACAACCACCCTGGCACCGAACTGCGGCGAGCGCGTCATGGCCAGTGCAGCGTCAGGTGCGGGCATTTGGGAGAGAGGGACGCCCGCTGACCCCACTAACGTGCTAGGCGCGCCGTTACGGGGCGACATTTGCGCCAGTCAGACTGATTTCGTCGCCCGCCACCAGCTTACGAATGCTGGTGATGGCAGGTTCGATGGCGTAGTCGCGCCGCGCGGGCAAGTCAATCCGGAACTCATTCATAATATAGTCCAGCGTCACCGGCTGCGTGGGCACGCGCGATGTATCGGTGGCTGACCGCAGCGCCAGCGTCAGCGGCAGCTTGGCCTCGATCGCCCATACCAAGAATACAGCGTACTGCGGTGTCACACCTAGGGTGACGATATCCGGCAGGGGGATCGGCGTCGGCGGCACTGGCGTCGCGCCGCCCACTCCCTCTTGCGCCGTATCATCGGGGAGCGGCGTCGGCGTTGGCGGCACGCCGATGTAATCGCCGATCAGGGGGAAATCACCCACGCGCAGCACCAATGCATCCTGAATGGTGCGCTGCGTGACCAGGCGCGGACGCTGGCGCTCACTGGCGCCGATGATTGCCGGGCCGAGGGTGGTTTGGTCAGGTCGCCCGGCCACGCCAGAGACGAACTCGATCGTGCCATCATCTTTGATGCTAAACAGCGTGATGTTGTTGGGCGAGATGGTCTGGAAGATCTCGTCTACATCCACGAACAGCATCGAGATGATGACATCTACGCGGTCACCCTCGCGGATCGCGTAGGCCACGCTGGTCTGTCGGTTGACGGGAATGGCCACTGCCACCCGATCGCTGGGCAGCACGGCTGCCGCGTCCGAACCCACGTTGGCGATGTTGGTCAGATTGTCCACCAGCAGATTCGATAGGATCGGCTGCTCGCGGAATAGATCCGTCCGAGCGATCTTGCCCAGCACGAACTCTAGGCCGCCCTGATCCTCACGCAGCGCGTTGAAAGGCACGGCTTCCTCTGGCCAGGGGAAGTAAGCGACGACGTTGGCAAGTTCTTCGATGCGGCTGGAGAACTGATAGCCGCGAGGCAGATTCTGAAGGGCGATGACAATCCGAACGAACGAGATCGGCGTGGGAGTTGGGCCGGCCGTTGGGATAACTGGCTGCGTCTCGCCTCCGCCCGTTGTGACCGGCGCCGGCTGTCCACCCAAGTTCAAACTGCCCCCGTTGAGCAGAACTAAGCCCGCAATGACCGCCAGTAAGATGACCAATCCGATCAGGATCAGCAAGCGTCCGCGCATAAGACCTCCGTCGAGATGTTGCGCAACCTATCTGGCCGGCTTAGCGCTCACCGGGCAGACAACCAAAGCACAGTACTGCTAAAACTCTAGTGTAGTCGAATGACAGTGGCTGTCAAATGAACCCAAAGTCCGATTTGGCCGCAGCTTCCACCCGACTAAGCGCTCGTCAGTACAGATCATCACTGGCAGGAAGTTCCATATGGACGCTAGTGCCTTCGTTTTCGCTGCTGGTGACGCCGACCAGGCCTCCGACCAGTTCAAACTTCTCTTTGAGCGTCAGCAGTCCCTGGGTGCGAGGATCCAAATGAACATCCTCGCCGCCTATTCCCATGAAAATCGCCTCAGCATCGAATCCCCGGCCATTGTCAGTCACATCAATTTTGATGCGGTCTGTAGACATATCGAGGCGGATGGAGATCTCTGTCGCGTTGCCATAATCACGGGCGTGATTGATCAAATCTTGAATGCCGCGGAACACCATCACTTCTCGATGAGTTTGCAGCCGGCGTTCTTCGCCAACTAGCTCCAGCCGGGTATCAATATCGTTCTTCTCACGGAACGAGTCGACATACCGGCGCACCGTCGGCACAACGCCCAAGTCGTCCAACATCATAGGCCGTAGGTCAAAGATGAAGTCGCGCACTTTCTGAAATGTCGAGCTGGCCTCTTGCTTCAGGGCGGCCAGTTCTTCGGCGGCGCGCGCGGGGTCGCGATCGAACAGCCGCTGGCAGATTTCGGTCTGCAGGATGAAGTTGGTCAGCGCCTGCGCCGGGCCATCATGCATCAGGCGCGCTAATCGTCGCTTCTCATCCTCCTGCGCCTGGACGATGCGGACAATATTGACGCCGGCCTTGGCGCTGCCCGGCGTCGCGGGCATTTCCTCACCGCTGGACAGAATGTCCACGCCGCTGACCGCATTCAGAATCTGCTGCAGCAGCAGTTGCTGCTGTTCTAACTGCTCGCGCTGCGATTGGAACTTTTCAAGCTGGCCGCGCATGGTGGTCAGACGGAAGCGGGCATCCAGCGCTTCATCATACTTTTGACGGATATCTTGGCGGGGCACCGTCTCAATATTGTCCTGGATGGTGCGGAGCTCCGTCGCAATATCGGCGTTGCGCTGCTGTTCGCGGTCAACTATGAGCTGCGTCTGCTCAATCTGTCCTTTGATTTCCGCCAGCTTTTCCTTGATACGCCGCATCTCTTCAGTGATCAATTCAATTAAGCTCTCTTTCGGATCGGCGGCATCTCTGTTCATGGTTTGCGCATTCTAACCTTTGTGACCATCGCTGAGACGAACCCAACCGCGGCGCAGCGCGTTGACGGCGGCCTGCGTCCGGTCTTCAACGTTCAACTTTTTGAGGATTGAGGTCATATGGTTTTTCACCGTCTGTTGGCTGATGCGCAGACGATGAGCGATCTCTTTGTTGCTCAATCCCTGCGTGACGTAGGTCAAGATTTCCATCTCGCGCGGGCTGAGCGGCACGAAATGCTCTTCGGCGTCAATGATATACGGGCCGCTCATCGCCTCGATGTTGGCCTGGATCCACGCCTGAAGGGCATGTTCATCCAGCCGCTCATCGCCGATGATGTACAGCCCGCGCGCCGCGTCGCGCACGATCTCGATCAGTTCATCCGGCATGACGTCCTTAGAAATATAAGACGAGGCGCCAGCGCGCATGGCGTGCAGCACCTGTTGGGCGTCATGGTAGGCAGTCAGCACTACGACGGCGATATTGGCGCGCTCGGCTTTGAGCTGGCGAGCGACTTGCAGCCCATTCATTGAGGGTAAGTTGATATCGAGTATGACAACATCGGGCTGGAGCTTTCGTGCCAACCGCAGCGCATCTTCGCCGTCCGCGCTGTGGCCAACCACGATGATATCATCTTCCAGCCTCAACGCTTGGTTCAAACCATCCAGGAACAGCGGATGATCGTCCACGATCAGGACGGAGATTGGGTTCTTGGCGCGACGCTCGACCCCTTCATTCATCAGTCATTCTCACCCGGACATTCGCCGTTTCTTAGCCGCATTGTACACCTGAAATGAAATCTGCTGCAAGAAATGTATCTACCCGATATCTGTCGGCGCGGTTAGAATGGAGGTGTAATCATGGTTGGGCAGGGGAGTGAAACGTGCGGCGAATCGAACAAGATGGGCTGGTGTTCTACCAATTCAGCCAATGGGATAGGCTGCAGCACGGGATATTCACCCGCCACGGCGGCGTCAGCCAGGCGCCTTGGGCGTCGCTCAATCTAGGCGGCAACGTCGGCGACAGCCCGGCCGCTGTGCGTCAGAACCATGAACGGATGTTTGCGGCGCTGCGCCTGGACGAACGTCGCGCCTGCACGGTCTGGCAGGTTCACAGCGCCGATGTGCTGATCGCCAATAGGCCAGTGCCGGGGCGGCGCTGGTTGGGATTGGCGGACAGCATGATCACCGACCGGCCTGATACGCCGCTGGCTATGCGATTTGCAGACTGCGCCCCGCTGCTGTTTTACGATCCTGTGCGCGGGGCAATCGGTCTGGCCCATGCTGGTTGGCGTGGGGTAGTGCGCGGCGTGGGGGCGAACACGGTGCGGGCGATGGAGCAGGCCTATGGCTGTCGACCGAGGGATATTCAGGCCGCGATCGGCCCTTGCATCGGCCCGCGCCGCTATCAGGTGGGCGATGATGTGGTGACGGCGGTGCGGAATTATTTCGGCACGATTGAGAATTTGATCCGATGGGATCCAGAGGATCGGGCAGCGTATTTTGACCTTTGGGAGGCTAATCGTCTGGATTTGGAGCACGCCGGCGTCGAGCAGATTGAGATCGCCGGCCTGTGTACGGCCGAGCGCACCGACGAGTTTTTTTCGCACCGGGCGGAAAAAGGGCGCACCGGACGCTTCGGTGCTGTGTTGTGTTTATGATTGATATCGCTGCAAACGTACAGCGCGTGCAGCAGCAGATTGTCCAAGCGTGCGCGCGCGTAGGCCGTTCGCCAGAGTCGGTGACGCTGGTGGCCATCAGCAAGACTCAGCCGCCGCCGGCTATTCTGGCGGCGGTCGCCGCCGGCCTGCGACATTTTGGCGAGAATCGGGTAGAAGAAGCGCAGGCTAAAGCGCCTGCTGTGACAGCCGACTCGCCGGTCGCGCTGACTTGGCATATGGTGGGGCATGTGCAGAGTCGCAAAGCCAAAGAGGTGGTGTCGCTGTTCCAGTGGGTGCATTCGGTGGACAGCGTCCGGTTGGCCGGCAAACTGTCTGCCCTGACGGCGGCGCGTGATCTGCCGCTCAATGTGCTGCTGGAAGTGAATGTCTCGGGCGAGGCCAGCAAGTATGGTCTGGCGGCTTTCGGCTGGGAGACTGACCGGGAAGTGCGCCGTCATCTGTGGGATGAAATCGCCCAGATCCTGGCGCTGCCGGGTCTGCGTGTACGCGGTTTGATGACGATGGCGCCCATCGTCAGTGATCCAGAACAGGCGCGTCCTGTCTTCGCATCGCTGGCGCGGCTGCGGGCGGCGGTGGTTGAAACGCAGGGTGTGGCGCTGCCCGACCTGAGCATGGGTATGACGGACGACTATCCGGTCGCGGTTGAAGAGGGTGCGACGCTGGTGCGCATCGGCCGCGCGATTTTTGGTGAGCGCGAAAAGTGAGGGGACAACGGTGAACTTGATCATTCAACTGATCGTCTTCGTCCTATGGATATTCGAACTGGCGCTGCTGGCTCGTGTACTCCTGAGCTGGTTCCCAAACATTGACCGGAGCAATCCGATCATCCAGTTGATTTATGACATCACCGAGCCGGTGCTGCGTCCTGTGCGCAATCTGCTGCCTCAGACCGGGATGATTGATCTCAGCCCGCTGATCGTATTCCTGGTGATCCAGGTGGTGATGCGGCTGCTGTTCCAGTTCTAAATCGCAATAGCGCGGGCGGCGAACTCGGAGTAAAGTAGTTGTAGGACAGGTGTTAATCGCGCAGATCGTCGAGTCTGGCTCTCATACCCCGCAGCTTGAAGCTGGAGCGCTGATCAGGCGAGATTGAAGAGGGCGATGATGAGTTCAAAAGGCAAATTCAAGTTTGACCGGATCACAGATGCGCGCGGCGGGGCCGCCTTCACCGTACGCGTCGTGACGCGGGCGGCGGCGACCGAAATCGTCGGCACCCAGGAAGACGGCACTCTCAAGATTCGACTGGTGGCGTCGCCCGCCGGCGACCCGGCCGCCAACGACGAACTGGTGAACTTTCTGGCGCGCCAGCTCGGTGTGCCGGTCGAACGCATCGAGATCGTAGCCGGCGCCGATGGACGCGAGAAGATCATCAGCGTTGAGGGGATTTCACCTGAGGATGTCGAGGCCAAACTGGGCGGCAAGACGGCTGATTGACCAGCGTCTGCCAGCGGCGGTCGCCCTGATGATGCTGGCGGCCTGCGGCGCTGCTCAGCCACCGACCAGCGCCCCGACACTGACGCTCATCCCGGCGCCGGATACGCCGACGCCAACCCATGTTCCCCCTACGGCAACCCGCGCCTCGCTGCCGGGTCCATCTGATATCGCCGCGCCTACTCCTGCGCCATCAGCGCTGCCTGATCTGCTGACGTCCGATCCGGTCGCAGCGGAACTGGTGCGGTTGGCTCAACGACGTCTGAGCAATACGCTGAATGTGCCCGTTAGCGCGCTGCGGCTGGTGGAAGTGAAGCCTTACCGTTGGGCGGACACCAGCCTGGGATGCCCTGTGCCTGGCCAGTCCTACGCTCGCGCTGAGATTGATGGCTATCGCATCGTGCTGGCCGCTGGCGAACAGGAATATCTCTTTCATACCGATTTTGATCGGCCGTTCCCCTGCGATCCCGCTGACGAGCAGCTTCCGGCTGGTGAATGAAGGACGGAAGCGGCCTACGTTGGTGCGGGGAGCGGCCTGCCGAGGTGCATTTGTAGATCGGCCAGGGCGCGGTGCGCTGAATCGCGCACCTCGGCCTGTCGATCTCGCAGCGCGCCGTACAGCGGTTTGAGCATCGTGACCAGCCCCAGTTGGCCGATGACGCTGGAGGCGAGCTGGCGGATGGGCGGCTCACCTTCCTGGAGCGCGCGCAGCAGCATCTGATGAGCGCCTTCGCCGGTTGGCATGTTCTCGCCGCGTTCTGCCGCCCAATTCACCAACCAGGGAAGCGAGTCGGCAGGCGGATAGCTCTGCACGTACTGATCATGCCCGTATTGGAGTTCCTGGAACGCGATCTGCGCGGCTGAACGAACATACCACTGCGAGTCCTCCAGGAACGCCCGGTAAATGGCGTTGAGGGCCCAGTTGGTCTGCACCCGCCGCAGGCCAAACACGGCCGCACGTCGCAGCATCATGTCCTCATCATGAATGGCATCGTACAGGATAGGGTAACCCTCATCTGGTATAGCCGCAAAGGTCTCGGCTGCGGCCTGGCGGAGCGGCTCTGCGCCCTCGGTGAAGACTTCGACCAGCGCATCTAGGGCGGCTTCAGCGCCCACTACGCCCAGCGCCAGCGCCGCCGCAAGCTGAACTTCCTCGCGCTCGTCACGCAGCAGCAGCCTGAGATCTGCGACCGCTTCAGGATCGCCCAGCGCGCCCATTCCCAGGCAGGCCAAGCGGCGCACGTCCGGCCGGCTGCTGCGCGCCGCCTGGCGGAAAATATACAGCACGCTCCGGTCGCGCGTGGTGAGGAGCGCCGCCGCTGCCCGTTCGCGCAGCAGTGGGTACTGAGACGGACTCAGAAATAAGTTGCCGAGGTACTTGAGCAGCGGCCCGCGCCAGGGCGCATCAGCTCCGGCATACGCCGTCCAGCGCGCCAGGTCGAGGACGTGATTGTACAGGACGTCGGGCGGGGCGCTCAAGCGGGCTCGCACCGCATCTTCGAGCGGCGTGTGCAGCGCGGCGAACGGCATCGCCCAGCGCCATGCCGGTTTGAGGGCGCGCTCGGCGCGTACCGTTCCGGACGCTTCTTTCAGGCTGAGGCTAGCCAGGTATGCAGCGATCAATGGGTGGGCAAACTGGTAGCGTCCGCCGGCATACCGGGTGAGCATGCCGGAGCGACGCAGCCGGTTGATCAGCCGCGCCTGAGCCGTCGTCTCTTCGGCGGCTGCCGGAGCCGTCTTGCCTTTTGCCCCGCGCCGTCGGGGTTGGGAAGACGGTTCATCATCTGGTTCGGGCTCTGAGTCGGTTGACGGCTCGGCCAGAGCAGCGCCGGCCGCTCCGCCGCCTGCGAGCGCACCTAGCCGCGCTTGGGTGATATAGCCGTCTTCGAGTTGGATCACGGCCATCTGAATGAGCTGAGGCAGCAGCACTCCTAGGGATATGTCGGGCGGCAGATGGCGTGTCAGCCAGGCGCGCAGCCAGCCCTCCACGCCAGGCGCTTCAGCGTCATCCGCGTAGTTGACCCAGAATTTCAGCGTCAGATCGAAAGCTGACAGCGCCCGATTGTTGGTCAGCGCCCGTTTGAGCGCGGCTTCATCGACATCGGCTTTCCGGCCGCGCGGGGCGGCGCTGCGCCACACCTCGCCCCAGCGCCGCGCAGCGCTGCTGCTGTCCAGATCGTTCCATGGGCGCAGGTAGACCGGCGCAAGCCCCAATTTGAGGAGCGCGCCGCAGCCTTCCAGGGGGCCGGCGATGATGGTGAAGTTCTGTGGGTACTGGGCGAGCAGCGCGCTCAGCCAGGCGAGCTGGCGTCCTCGTTCCTCTTCGGGCAAATCGTCGTAACCGTCCACCAGCAGCAGCACCTGGCCGCGTTTCAGCCGTGCGTATAGATTAGCAGGGATAGTGCTGGCGGTGATGCGCCCGACCTGACGCTGCACCGCGCGCACTAACGGTTCGGCTGGGTCCACTTCCTTGCCGAATTCCTGTGGGCTGACCTGCACGTCGGCCAGATGCACATAGACCGGCATCAACCGATTGAACAGCGGGATGGCTGTCCGGGCATCAGCATCTGTTTCGGCATCGAAGACCAGGCCGCGTTCCAGCGCCAGCCGCTCTTTGGCTCGCTGCTCGATGTCCAGCCGTTCCTTGACGCGCACGGCGCGCTGTTTATCCGTCAGCGCCGCTTCTTCGGCATCAATGCGCTGCTGAATCTTATCGGGCGGTGGCTCCAACTTCAGGCGCCCCAGGCTGCGCAGGATGATGGCCATCAGCGCCGTCGTCCGTCCGCTGCCTGGATGGCCCAGCAGCGCCAGCGCGCGTTCGCCCTTGCTGAGGTCATCGATGGACAGGGTTTCCAGGTTGTAGGGCGCGTGTAGATAAGGGTGGTCAGGGATGACCGGCACGACCCGGAAGGCGCTGCGGGGCAGGTCATCATCCG
>CALAJK010000076.1 GCA_937922795.1 uncultured Anaerolineae bacterium | reverse complement strand
CATCTTGATCGAAATTGGGCTGAAGTCCGTCAGGAAAGTGCTGCAGCACCGGTCTTCACCGCAGGCGCCGAACCCGCCCAGCAGCTTCGCCACATCGCGCGGGCCGATCTGACGCAGCTCGACTTGTGCCGGAAACATACGGCTCAGCTCATTCCACAGCCGGTTCGTATTCACCTTATCCTCAGCGGTGAACAGAAACGTCAGCAGGCTGCCATCATAATTGTAGTGCGCAGCCACAAACTTCACGTTGTCGAATCCGCCGATCTGGGCGGCTTTCTCGCGGCAGCGCGCCAACGCCTGATCCTGCTTCTCTTCCCAATACTGCTTCAACAGCAGGTCGCGCGGGGTCGCTATCCGCATGATCGGCTTATGCTCCCGCCCTTCTTCAGCTACAGCAAACCCCATGACCTGCCCCATCTGCCGCCCTCGCGCGGTCTCGACGATGACAAAATCCCCAACCTGAAGCTCAGGACACGTTGAATAATCAAAGTGGTACAGTTTGCCGACCTTATGAAACCGTACACCTGCGACCATGCGCTGGCCAACAGCCATCATCTCGGACATACATTCATCCCGGAGTTCATTTCCAGTGATTGGTTGAGCTGGCAGCGTCCGCCGCCTAGCGGTTAATCATAAGCGACGCGCGCCTTTCTGCAAAATATTGACAGAAATTGTCGAAAATGCTAGTCTCAAACAGCCGCTTTCTTGATCAACAGCCGGCTGCTGTATGGAACGTGGGACACTCCCTCGTTTGCGGCCTTTTTGTTTTCGGGGGCACAAATGAACACCCTCGTCATGAAATTCGGCGGCTCGTCGGTTGGCAACACTACCGCGCTCACTCAGGTTCTCAGCATCGTTCTGCACGAGTACGAACACTGGAACCGTCTCATCCTGGTGGTCTCGGCTCTGGACGGCGTCACCGACGCGCTGATCGAGGCCGCGCATCTGGCGCAGTTGGGCAATCATCGCGGCTACCGGCGCATCATCGCCAATCTGCGCACCCGTCACCTGGCCTTGGTTGAAGAGCTGCTCCTCAGCGCGACTGAACGCACCGCCCTACAGGCTGACGTAGACCGCTTGTTGTTCGACATCCTCGATTTGTATCACACCATGGCCAACGCCGCCTCCGAAACGCCGCCTCCAGACGCCCTGGATGCGACCATCGGCGTAGGCGAACGGCTGGCCACCCGCATCGTGGCGGCGCTGCTGCGCCAGCAGGGCGTTCGCAGCGTGGCGATGGACACCACCGACCTGATCATCACCGATGATGTCTTCGGCAACGCCACCCCCAACCTGCCCCTCACCAGCGCCCGCATCGCCAAAATGCTCATCCCTACCCTGGAGCGCCGGATCGTGCCCGTGCTGACCGGATTCATCGGCGCGACGCCGTCGGGCAAACCGACTACCCTCGGTCGCGGCGGCAGCGACTACACCGCCTCAGTGTTGGCCGTATGCACCCAGGCGACCGAAGTGTGGATCTGGACGAGCGTCGACGGCATGATGTCCGCTGATCCGCAGGAGCTTGATCAAGCTCAAGTGATCGCCGAGATGTCGTATGATGAAGTCGCTGAACTGGCTTATTTCGGCGCGCGCGTCCTGCACGCCCGTATGATCGCCCCGCTGCGCGAGCATCAGATCCCACTGCGGGTCAAAAATGTTTACAAACCGCAGCAGCCGGGCACGCTGGTTCACGCGCTCCGGCCTGATCCTGCCGGACGGCTGAAAGCGGTGACTGCGATCGCCGGCTTAGGCCTGAGCGCTGCGCGGAACGGTCCGATCGCCCCTATCTCCAACCTGGTGGATCAAATCCTGTTCTCGGCGACTCAGAACCATGCCGATGTGATGTTCGCCTCTCAATCGGCCAACCACAGCTTCTTATGTTTTCTCATCCCGACCAGCGCCGGCCCAGATGCCGTCCACAACGCGCGCGCGCTGTTGGAAGAACGGCTCCCACACCATCCGGATACCGCCGGCTGGACGGTGATGCCGGTCAGCATCGTCACCGTCATTCGCGACCAACTGGATGAGTCGCCCACCCTGACGGCTCGTGTGCTCCAAACCCTCAGCGGCATTCGCATTCTTGGGCTGGCCCAAGGCCCATCCCATTGCAGCCTATCCATCATCATCGACAGCGCACAGACGGAGCGGGCGCTGCATCTCATTCACGAATTCATCCTCAATAGCAGCTGAGGTAGCGGGTCACTTCCCACGGCGTCACCTGCCGGTTGTATTCGTCAAATTCCTGCCGTTTAGCCGCGATGTAGCGATCGCTGACATACGGCCCCAACGCAGTCAGGATGACATCGTCCTGGCTGAGCGCGTCTAGCGCCTCACCCAGCGACGTGGGCAGCACTTGAAGCTGGCGCAGCCGTCCCCGGTCCTGGCGCACCAGGGTTTCCTCCAGCGCATCGGGCAAACTCAACTGCTGGCGAATGCCGTCCAGACCGGCGCTGAGCATCACGGCCGCCGCCAAATAAGGGTTGCTCGCCGGATCTGGGCAGCGAAGCTCCAGGCGGGTATGGGCCTCTTTGCCGGGCATGATGTGCGGCACGCGGATGAGCGCTGCCCGGTTGATGTGCGCCCACGTGACGTAGATCGGCGCTTCAAAGCTCGTGCCCAGCCGCTTGTACGAGTTGACAATCGGCGCCAGCACCGCGCACATAGCGCGGGCGTGAGCGAGTTGGCCGGCCAGAAAATAACGCGCCGTCTGCGACAGGCCGTATTCATCGCTGCTGTCCGCAAACACGTTCTCGTCGGTCTCCAAGTCATGCAAACTCTGGTGGGTATGCATCCCTGAACCGGGAAGATCGGCAGACGGGCGCGGCATGAAGGTGCAGAGCAGGTCATGGCGCTGCGCGATCGCTTTCAAAGCTACCCGCGCAGTCAAGATTTTGTCCGCCAGCGCCAGCGCTTCGTCGTAGTGAAAATCAATCTCATGCTGACCCGAACCAATTTCATGATGCGTCGTATCGGCGGCGATGTTCATCTCGGCCAGCGCAGCCAGCATCTCACGCTGGATGCCATGCGCCGCCGACGCCCCGCTGGACACATCGAAATAGCTGGCCTCATCCTGCGGCAGCAGCGGCATGTTAGGATGGTCGCCGGTTTTGCGGAAGAGAAAGAACTCCAGTTCAACGCCGGTCTTGTAGCGATACCGCATCTCAGCGGCCTGCTCGATCGCCCGCATCAAGACGGTGCGCGGGTCGCCGATGAACGGCTCGCCGTGCAAGGTATACACCGTACAGATCAGACAGGCGGTGCGTTCTTCAGGCGAGACCCAGGGCAGCACAGTATACGTATTCGGGTCGGGGACGAGGATCATATCACTTTCGGCCACCCGGGCGAACCCCTCGATGGAGGAACCGTCGAAATGGGAACCATTCGTCAGGATTTCCGGCAGCCGTGCGGCGGGCACAGTGACGCTCTTGACCATGCCGGTGATGTCAGTGAACCACAGGTCAATGAAACGCACGTTCTGTTCGTCTACAGCGGCTAGAACCGCCTCTTTAGTCATCATCAGCGCTTCCTCCACACCTGCTCGTCAACTGTAGCCGACCCTGGCGGCCACCTTCAGGCTCAGGTTCGCCAAAAAGATGGCCGCTCTTGTTGGTGACGGCTTACAATTAACCAGGAGGCGGCAGCAGCCCCCAATGCCCCAACAGCGCGTCAATCGCCAGCAGATAGCCGCGCCAGCCAAAACCGCCGATCTGTCCCAAGCACACCGGCGCGATCAGCGATGTATGGCGGAACGGCTCGCGGGCGTAGACATTCGATAGATGCACCTCGACCACCGGCAGCGTGATCGCGCTCACCGCATCCCGCAGCGCGATCGAAGTATGCGTGTAAGCGCCGGGGTTGAAAATCACCCCATCTGCCCAGTTGCGCGATACATGCAAGATATCAATGAGCGCGCCTTCATGGTTCGACTGCTCTGCGCGCAGCTCCACGTTGTGCGTCCGCGCGTGCGCCGCCGCCATCGCGTTGATCTGATCGAGCGTGACCCGCCCGTAAACCTCAGGCTCGCGCGTGCCTAAAAGATTTAAATTCGGGCCGTGCAGCAGCAGGATTTTCTTATTCATCGCAACGATCCTAGTATCGCCTTGACCGCCGCCGGCGGCACATCCTCAACCACTTCGGGGCGCTCAACCCCGCGCAGGAGCACAAACCGGGAGCGCCCGGCCTGCCATTTTTTGTCAGTCGCCATCGCCTGGTACAGCGCTTCCGGCTCCAGTTCGCCGATGCGCTGCGGCAGCCCTACCGCCCTGATGACCGCCTCCACGCGGTCAGGCAGCGATGCGTCACACCGACTCAGCGCCGCTGACAGCCGCGCCGCCGCCAGCAGCCCAACTGCCACCGCTTCGCCGTGCGGCCAGCGGTAGCCGGAGACCTGCTCGATGGCGTGGGCGAACGTATGCCCCAGGTTCAGGTGGGCGCGTATGCTGGCCTCAAATGGGTCCTGCTCAACCACGCTGACCTTCACCTGCACAGCGCGCCGGATCAGCTCAGCCAGCCGCTGGCTGTCCAGCGCTGCCGGCGAGTCTCCCGCCGCCTGCGCCAGCTCAAGCAACCCGACATCGGCCAACAAGCCGTGTTTGATGACTTCGGCCAAGCCGCAACGCCACTCGCGCGCCGGCAGCGTCCGCAGCGTCTCCGGATCAATTAAAACGGCCTCTGGCTGTTTGAAAGCGCCAACCAGGTTCTTGCCTTGAGGCAGGTCCACCCCCACTTTGCCGCCCACGCTGGAGTCCACCATCGCCAGCAAGGTGGTAGGAATCTGCACCAACCGGACACCGCGCATGTACGTAGCAGCGGCAAACCCTGCCGTATCCCCCACCACGCCGCCGCCCAACGCCACGATCGTGCCGCCCCGATCCAACCGGGCTGCCACGAAATCCCCGTACAACCGGGCGACCGTCTCTAGCGTTTTGTGCTGCTCGCCATCCGGCATGATGGCCAGCGCCGCATCGGGCAGCGCCCGCGCCGCTTGGCGCCCATACAGCGGCTCCAGCGTCGTATTAGTGACCACTACGCATCGGCGTTCGAGGCCGGGAGCGCTGTCAGCGCCCAGACTCGCCAGCAGGCCGGGCGCAATCACAATACTGTAGCCGCCCCCCGGCGCTTTCACGTGGATTCGGTCTGCCATAGCGCGATGATCTCGTCCGCCACCCGCTGAGGCGTCTTATCCGCAGTATCGACTTGGTGCGGGATAGCTGCATAGGCTGCTGCGCGCTGGGCTAACAGCGCCTGCCAGTCGCCCCGCAGCAGCGGGCGCTCAGACGCTTCTCGCTCCAGCCGGGCGCGGATGACCTCCGGCGACGCGTTGAGGCAGACGACCAGCCCTGACGCCAGCATCACCCGCCGGTTGCTCTCATCCACCAGCATCCCGCCGCCCGTGGCGATCACTAAGCCGCGCTGCGCCGCCAGGAACCGGCACAGCCGCCGCTCGCAGTGACGAAAATAGCTTTCGCCCTGCTGCTCGAAAATCTCGCGGATGCTTTTGCCGGCGCGACGGGCGATCTCATCATCGGTATCCACGAACGAGCGGCCCAACCGGTCGGCGACCAGGCGTCCAACTGTCGTCTTGCCCGTCCCCATAAAACCCGTGATAACGATGTTCCGGTCAATCATAACCGAACCGCCACTCGACGTTATCCATCGGCAGATCGGCCAGCCGCGCTTGGCGCAGGCTGGCAAATCGCGGTCGCATCTCCTGCAGGCTGTCGCCGCCGAGTTTCTCCAGCAGCGCATCCGCCAGCACGATCGCCATCATCGCCTCGCCGATCGGCACAGCGCGCGGCAAAGCGCAGAAATCGCTGCGTTCATAGGTGGTCGCCTCCGGCTGGCCTGTCGCCAGATTGACCGAGTTCATCGCCTGCAAAATGGTGGCGATCGGTTTCATCGCCACCCGCGCCACGATCGGCTCGCCGGTGGTGATGCCGCCTTCCAGACCGCCCGCCCGGTTGGTGCTGCGGCGCAGCCGACCGTCTGTCTCCAGCACGATCTCGTCGTGCACCTGGCTGCCCTTCTTAGCCGCATTGTCAAAGGCCGAACCGATCTCAGCGCCTTTCATCGCATGAATGCTGACCATCGCCCCCACGATGCGGGCGTCCAGCCGTCGGTCATAGTGGACGTGCGATCCTAAGCCCGGCGGCACATTCAAGGCGACCACTTCGAAAATGCCGCCCAGCGTATCTTTGTCGATCTTGACCTGTCGGATCGCCTCGCGCATCGCTTCCACAAAAGCGGTCACCGGACAGCGCACCTCATTCTCTTCGGCGATCCGAAAACGCTCTTCATACGGCAGATCATCAGGGATCAACGCGCGCACTGCACCGATCTGCACCACGTAACCGCCGACGAGGATGCCAAACTCGGCCAGCAGCTTCTTGCACACCGCACCCACCGCCACGCGCATAGTGGTTTCGCGGGCGCTGGCGCGCTCCAATGCCAGCCGCAGTTCACGGTAGCCGTACTTGATCGCGCCGGTCAGGTCAGCGTGACCAGGGCGCGGAGTCGTCAGCGGCGCGATGTCTTTGTCGCGCCAACTGCGGTAGTCGCGGTTCTCCACCTGCAGCGCGATCGGCGCGCCGGTCGTATGGCCGTTCATCACCCCGGCCGTGATCCGCACTGCATCCCGCTCGATCTGCATCCGCCCGCCCGAACCATACCCCTGCTGGCGGCGCGCCAGCTCACGGTCGATATCCGCTGCCGACAGCGGCAGGCCTGCGGGCAGCCCTTCCACGATGGCGGTCAGCAGCGGCCCGTGCGATTCCCCAGCCGTCAGAAAGCGAATCATGCCTGCCCCAATCTCATCAAGGCGCGCTCAGCCGCTGCTCGCCAGCGCCGCGCGCGCTGCGCCAAACATCACCTCAAGCGGCGGCGTCTGCCCCGTCCAGCGGGCGAACGATGCCGCTCCCTGCCGCACTAGCATACCTAATCCGCCGATCGCCTGTCCACCGCTCGCCTCAACCTGGCGCATGAAGCGCGTCACCGACGGCCGGTAGACCATGTCGTAAGCCGCAGCCCCCGCCGGAAAGGGCACACCTTCGATCCAAGGCGTTTCTTCAACCTGAGGCCACATACCGGCTGAAGTGCAGTTCACCACCAGCCTTGCGCCCTGTTCTGCCGCTTCATCCAGCGTCTGCGCTGTGATGTGCTGAAGCCCCGCCGACGAGGCCAAACTGGCGGCCAGATCCTGCGCCCGGCTGAACGTGCGGTTGACGATGATCACTTCCGCCCCCGCACGCGCCAGCCCATAGGCCGCCGCCCTGGCCGCGCCGCCCGCCCCCAACACGATCACCCGCTCGCCAGCGACCGCGATGCCGTGCGCGGCCAGATCGTCCAGAAAGCCATCGACATCGGTGTTCATGCCGCTGTTGTCGCGGAAATCAATGGTGTTCACCGCCCCCACCGCCCGCGCCTGTTCGTCCGGGCGTACATACGGCATCACCGCCTGTTTGAGCGGAATCGTCACGTTGACACCGATGAACCCGCCCTCATCGCGGAGCGCCCGCAGCCCCTGGCGCACAATGTCCGGCGGGATCGGGGCCAGTTCATACCGCCAATCATGCAGCCCCAGCGCTTGGAAAGCCGCCTGATGCATCGCCGGACTGATGCTGTGGGCGACCGGCCAGCCGATCAAGCCGACTTTTTTGACCATCACGCCCCCAGCGCCTCAACGCGGATCGCCGCGCCCAATCTCGCCATGACCTCAGCGAATCCAGGGAACGAATCGCCAGCGCACCGGGCATCCAACACGCGCGTCTCGCCGCTCGCCGCCATCCCCGCCACCGCCAAACTCATCGCCACCCGATGGTCATCATGTCCATCCACCACAGCGCCAACCAGCCGCTGCGGCCCGCGCACGCGGAAACCGTCGGGCGTCTCTTCAATGTGAGCGCCCAGCCGCGCCAGCTCGGTGGCCATCACATGAATACGATCGGTCTCCTTCACTCGCAGCTCCTGGGCATCCCGCACCACCGTCTCGCCTTCAGCCAGCAGCGCCGCCACCATCAGAATTGGGAACTCGTCAATCATCTCCACCACGACGTCGCCCCCCACCTCAACGCCCTTCAACTGGCTGTGACGGGCGCGAATGCTGCCCACGGGTTCGCCAGCTTCTAGCCCGGTCTGCGTCACGGTCACGTCTGCGCCCATAGCTTGCAGCACCTCCAGCAAACCGGTGCGCGTGGGGTTGAGATTGATCCCCGTCAGCGTGATATCGCTGCCCGGCGTCAGCAGCGCCGCCACCAACGGGAAGGCCGCCGAAGAAATGTCACCCGGCACGGTCAGGTTCATGGGCAGCAGCGGCGCGCCGGGATGCAGCGTGACGGCTTGGCCATCGGTTTCCAACCGCGCCCCCATCGCCGCCAGCATACGCTCGGTATGGTCGCGAGCCGGCCCCGGCTCCACCACCGTCGTCGGTCCTTCGGCAAACAGCGCCGCCAGCAGCACCGCACTTTTCACCTGGGCGCTCGCCACGGGCATCTCATAATGAATGCCGTGCAGCGGCGCCGGACGAATGTACAGCGGCGCCCGATCATCGGTCGCGGTGATGTCCGCCCCCATCAGCCGCAGCGGCGTGACGATGCGTTTCATCGGGCGGCGGCGCAACTGCTCGCTGCCGTCCAGCACGCTGGCGAACGGCTGGCCGACCATGATGCCGGCCAGCAGCCGGATGCCCGTGCCGGCGTTGACGAGATTGAGCGGCGCTGTCGGCGGCTTGAACGAACCACCATGAATCGTCAGATCATGCGGCGAGCGGCGTTCGATGGCGATGCCCAGCGCCTGCACGCTGCGCAAGGTGGCCTCGGTGTCGCCGGCGGCCAGCCAACCTCGCACGTGGGTGACCCCGGACGCCAGCGCGCCGAACATCACCGCCCGGTGGGAGATCGATTTATCGCCTGGCACAATCGTCGCGCCCCGGAGCGCGCCGTTCGGTTGAACGACAAAGCAGTCGGTAGGAGTCATGACTTAAATCCGTTCTGGTAGTTTTCTTGCCATTTCAACCGCGCTTCGCGGGCGGGTTTCAAGAACTCCGCCACTTTCTGATCATCATGGGAAATCAGCATCGCTTCCAGCATGGCCAACTGCACCCGGAACAGCGCCAGCAGGGTAGCCACCGCCTGCGTGTTGGTGCTGAGGATATCGCCCATCATCCGGACATCGCTGCCCGCTAGGCGCGTCGTATCGCGGAAACCGCCGGCGGCCAACCGCCAGACCATTGGGTCAGCATCGCCTTCTTTGGCGACGGTTGCCACCAGCGCCGCACTCAGCAGATACGGCAGATGGCTGATCGCCGCGACCAGCCGATCATGCCGAGCCGCATCCATCTCCAGCGGCACAGCGCCCAATGCCTCGACTAACGCCAACGCCCGCAGCCGCGCCGCCGGCGTCGTCCGCCGCGTCGGGCACAACACGAACGGACGCCCCTGGAACAACGCCGCCTCGCTTGCCATCACCCCGCTCTGTTCTTTGCCGGTCATCGGGTGGCCGCCCACAGCCTGGATTCCGACCGGAAGTCGCCCCATCGCCGCGCAGATGTCTTGCTTCGTGCTGCCGATATCGATCAACAGCACATTCGAGCGCAGGTAAGCCCCGATCCGCCGTTCGATCATCGCCACAATGGCCCGCACCGGGGCCGCCATGATCACCACGTCCGCTTCCGCGACGCCTGACCGCAGATCATCGGTGGCAGCGTCCACCATGCCCACTTTCAGCGCGTACTGCCGCGCCTGCGCGTCCAGCTCCACGCCGGTGATCTTCTCAGCGCAGCCGCGCAGCGCCAGCGCTATCGACCCGCCCATCATCCCCAGACCAACCACCGCCAAATGGCGCGCCTGGAAACCGCCGCTCATCATGCAGCCCGCCCTCCCGATTGGACGATTTGGACGACCAGACTTCTCATCATCCTTCAGCTTTCTCGGTGAGAACGACCTTATTATCCGGATACAAATCAGGCCGCAGCGCCAGCGCGCCGCGCATATACACATGACGGATTTCGTCCAGCGACCGCGAGGTATTCCAGTGGATCAGGACGCGAATACACCGCGGGATGCCGTCGGGCACGTCCATCTCCTGGCAGCCGAGCAGCGCGGTGCGATGCCACCCCAGATCGCGCGCGGCCTTCGCCGGAAAAGCGGCGGTCAAGTCCGGGGTGGTGGTGAAGATGACGCTGGCGACATCGTCCTCCTCGATGCCGTTGTAACTGATCATCGCCCGGAGCAGATCTTTTGTCGCCTCGATGATCCCGTCCACTGTGTTCGACTCAGCGGTGGTCGCCCCACGCACGCCTCGCAGCATCACCGTCATCACGTTCTCACCTCTCGTTCTGCACTGCCGCCCGCAGCTGCGCCGCCAGCGCTCGCACCGGCTCCGCGCCTTCTTTGCCGGCCTTCACTAGGGCGCTGCCCACGATGAAACCCTCCACCAAGCCGTTCATCATCCGCGCCTGTTCCAGCGTGCTGATGCCGAACCCTAACACCAGCGGCTGCTTGACCACGGCGCGCACGCGCTTGATGAACTCCGCCAGGTCTGCCGGCAGCTCGGCGCGCGCCCCGGTCACGCCGGTGATCGACACCACGTAGATGAACCCCGTCGCCTCAGACGCCACCCGCGCGATGCGCTCTGGGCTGCTGGTCGGCGCTAGAAAAAACACCAGCGCCAACCCGGCGCGCCGGCAGGCATCGGCGAACGGAGCGGCTTCTTCCGGCGGCAAATCGGGGACGATCAGCCCGTCCGCGCCAGCGGCCTGGGCGTCGCGCACGAAAGCATCAGCCCCATACGCCAGCAGCGGGTTGAGGTAGCTCATCATCAGCATCGGCTGCTGGACGCCGCGCTCGCGCAGGCTGTCCACCGCTTGCAGACAGCGCCGTGGCGTGACCCCGTTCTCCAGCGCCGTCTGCGTGGCAGCCTGAATGGTCGGCCCGTCCGCCAGTGGGTCGCTGAACGGGACGCCGATCTCAAAGCCGTCCGCACCCACCTCAGCCATCCCGGCAATCGCGTCTAGCGACGTTTCATAGTCGGGATAGCCGATGGGGAAATAGGGCAGAAAAGCCGCTCGCCCCTCCGCTCGTGACCGGGCGAACATGGCCGCGATCGCTGCCAGACCAAAATGCGTGCGCGCTGTCATCGCCGCTCCTCAATAAAACACACTGCGCCTTAGCCGAGATGCTTGACCAAGATGGCGATCCGGTCGCCGCCCTGTTGGTGCGGCACGATCTGCATGATCTCATATCCTAACCGTTGGTAGAAGGCCAGGTTGGCCGGCAGTTGCATTCGGACACCCAGCCGCACGCTGCGATACCCCCGTTCCAGGGCCAGCACCTCCATGTACCGCATGATCTGGCGGCCGACGCCACGCCGCCGGTGCGACGGCAGCACCGCCACGCGCCCCGCACACAGCGCCTCCTCGTCCGGCCAAAAACGCGCTGAACCCACGGCCTGCGCGTCTTCCCAAGCCAAAACCGCCCCGCCAGCCTGCATCGCCCGCCGCACATCCTCCACGGTCTCACGGGTCACGCTCGAAGGTGGCTGCAGCACGCCGGCATACTCCGCAAACGCTTCACGCATGATGTGGTGCACCAGCGCCGCCTCCGCCTCATCCGCCAGCGTGACGCGCAAATGGCCAGATGTGGTCGGCTCCCGCCCACCGAACGCCTCAAAGTAGGCATGGAAGATCAGATCGAGCCCGAAGGCGAACGGCAGCCGGCGGATGTCGTCAGCATCCAGAAAGGCGACCCGCTGCCCTTCATGCAGCCGGATGTCAGCGGCATCGCAGTCAAGCTCGCCCAGAAACGCCTGCACATCGCTCTCCATTAAGCAGCCATCCACTTCATATTGGAGCAGAAACCGGCGCCAATAGCGCAGCGGCGGGCAAACTTCAATCTCCTCTGCCAGCTCGCGCCGCATCGCCTGTTCAGGCGTTTCAGTCGGCTCGATGCGCCCACCGAGCGTGGACCAACAGCCGGGGAAAATCAGCCCCGGGCGATCATCCCGAAGTTGAGCCAGGACTCGACCCTCGGCGTTGCGCAGCAGCGCGCTGACGGCGTGGATGCGTACAGGTTCAAGCATGACGGACTCGCCAATCTGATGAGCCAGATGCAACCCAGCTATGGTATCATGAGCGCTAGAAGCAATGCACGACTCCATCTGCCTACGGCCATCTCGAACACTACCGCCGTCAACCTGTCCTGACTGCCCAGGAGATACGACCATCATGGAATTCTCGCTCCTACCGCCCCGCCACCAGCTCGTTGAAACCCTCACCCGCATCTACCGTCAGGGGTTGACGACCACCTCCGGCGGCAATCTATCCATCCGCGATGACAACGGTGACATCTGGATCACGCCCGCTGGCGTGGACAAAGGCAGCCTGACCCCCGACGACATCGTGTGTGTGCGTCACGACCAGACTGTCGAAGGCCGTCACCGCCCATCCTCAGAGTATCCCTTCCACCGCATGATCTATCAGGCGCGGCCTGATATTCGCGCGCTGGTTCATGCCCACCCGCCGGCGCTGGTCGCGTTCAGCATCGTCCGCAAAGTCCCAGACACCCGCATCAACCCCCAGTCACGCGACATCTGCGGCCAGGTGGGTTACGCGCCTTACGCCCTGCCGGGCAGCGAAGCGCTCGGCGCGAACATCGCCCAGACCTTCGCCCAGGGATTCAACACCGTTTTGCTCGAAAATCACGGCATCGTCACCGGCGGCCAGGACTTACTGCAGGCCTTCCAGCGCTTCGAGACGCTTGAGTTCTGCGCCCACATCAACATCCTGGCCAATGCGCTAGGCCCGTTCCAGGTGCTCACGGATGACCAGATCGAGCAGTTTTACCGGATGGACAACCAGCTCCCTGAATTTGTGCCCCAGCGTCGCACCAGCCGCGAACTCGAACTGCGCCTGGACATCTGCCGTTTCGTCAGCCGCGCCTATGAGCGACGGTTGATGATCAGCACCGGCGGCACGGTGTCCGCGCGCGTGGAGTCGGATACCTTCCTCATCACCCCCTACGGCATCGATCGCAAGTATATCGCCCCCGAAGACATCGTCTTGATCGATGCAGGCCGTCGCGAGCAGGGCAAAGTTCCCAGCCGAGCCGTCCTCATCCACCAGTTGATCTACCAACAGCACCCGAACATCCACAGCGTCATCAGCGCCCAGCCGCCCAACGCCACCACCTACAGCCTGGTCAACCGCCGCTTCGATACGCGCACCATCCCGGAAAGCTACGTGCTGCTGCGTGACATGCCGGTCGCGCCCTATGGCACGCAGTACGTGCAGCCGGAGCGCATCGCGGCCATGATCTCCAAAGATACGCCCGTCATCCTGCTCCAAAATGACGCGGTGCTCACCACCGGAAGCTCAATCCTGGAAGCCTTCGACCGCATCGAAGTGGCCGAATTCAGCGCCCAGGCGCTGCTGCAAACGCTCAGTCTGGGAGAGCTCGTGCCGATCACCGACGAAGAAATCCTCAACCTGAAGCGCAAATTCTTGCAGTAGCGGCGCTCAATCGGCTTGGACACGCCCGCGCGCGGCCAGTTCGCGCATGGCTGTGTCCAGGTCTTTGTCGCCGCGGCCAGAAAGGTTGATCAGGATGATGGCGTCCCTGGGCAGCGTCGGCGCGCGCTTGATCGCCTCAGCGACCGCGTGGGCGCTCTCCAGCGCCGGGATGATCCCCTCCCACTGCGCCAGCACCTGGAAGGCCTCCAGCGCTTCCTCATCGGTCGCATACGTGTAGAAGGCGCGTTCCTGGCTGCGCAGATAGGCGTGCTCCGGCCCCACCGAGGCGTAGTCGAGGCCAGCGGATACGCTGTGGGTATTGGCGATCTGACCATCAGCATCTTGCAGCACATACGAGCGCGTGCCGTGCAGCACGCCCGGCCGTCCAAACGCCGGATCGGCGAAGCGCGCCGCGTGCTCACCGCCTTGAACGCCGCGCCCGCCGGCCTCCACGCCGATCAAATCGACATCGGCATCCTGGCGAAACGCATGAAACAGTCCGATGGCGTTGCTGCCACCGCCGACGCAGGCGATGCACACATCTGGCAGCCGCCCAGTCAATTCCAGCATTTGCGCGCGCGCCTCGACGCCGATCACGCTCTGAAAATCCCGCACCATCATCGGGTATGGATGGGGACCGAGCGCCGAGCCGAGCAGGTAGAAAGTGGTGCAAACGTTCGTCACCCAATCGCGGATCGCCTCGTTGATGGCGTCCTTGAGCGTCTTGCTGCCGCTTTCGACCGGGATGACCTCGGCGCCCAACAGCTTCATGCGGAACACATTCGGCTGCTGGCGGGCGATATCGACGCTGCCCATATACACATGACAGTCCAGCCCCAGCAAAGCCGCGGCGGTGGCGCTGGCGACGCCGTGCTGGCCGGCGCCGGTTTCGGCCACAATCCGACGCTTGCCCATCCGCTGCGCCAACAGCGCCTGGCCCAGCGCGTTATTGATTTTGTGCGCGCCGGTGTGCGCCAAGTCTTCGCGCTTCAAGTAGATCTGCGCGCCGCCCAGATGCTGCGACAGCCGCGCCGCATGGGTGACTGGCGTCGGTCGACCGGTGTAGGTTTTCTGTAGATACGCGAGTCGCGCCTGAAAAGCCGGATCAGCTAGAGCATCCTGATAGGCCGCCATCAGCTCGTCCAGCGCTGGCATGAGCGTCTCTGGCACAAATCGCCCGCCGAACTCGCCGAAGTACCCGCGCGCGTCGGGCACATCCGCGGCACCGGTCTGAATGTAAACGGTTTCCATATACCCCGTCATCCGCTCGCTTCTTGGAACCCCACTCGTAAAACTTACGGTCTGCTGTCAATCCTAATTCAGCGTGACGGCATGATCGGCCAGGACTGCCGCGCGCATCTGGCGATTTTCAAGCAGCTTTGACCGCCTGAATGAATGCCTGCACTTTAGCGACGTCTTTCTTGCCGGGCGCGTCTTCGACTTCCACGCCGCTGGCGACGTCCACCCCCCAGGGCTGCACCGCGCTGATGACGCCGGCGACATTGTCGGCCGTCAGGCCGCCGGCCAGCATCAAGCGCGGCACTTCTGCTTTAACTGCCAGCGCGATCTCCAGGTTGGCCTGCACGCCAGTGCCGCCATACAGTTCGGGATGGTAGGCATCTAGCAGCAGCGCTGGCATACGCACATTGCTGGGGAACTGCGGCCGGTAGTAGGCGACATCATCCAGCGCCTGGGCTCGATCCGCCGGACGAATCGCCTTGTAAGCCATCCCGCGCAGCTCCTTGAGCATCACATCGGACTCATCGCCGCTGAGCTGCACCGCATCCAACCCCACCCGGCTCGATATGGCCGAGATATTGCCGACGATCTCATTGACGAACAGACCGACTAACAGCGGACAGCTCGCGCCCAATTCATTTCGTAGTTGGTCGCAGATTGCCTGCGCCTGCTCAGGCGTCACATAGCGAGGGCTTTTCTTGTAAAAGTTGAACCCGAGCAGATCAGCTCCAGCCTTGGCCGCCGCCAGTGCATCTTCGTAGCTCGTCAGCCCGCAGATTTTGACTTGTGTCATGGCTTTTTACACCTCAAAAATCCTGGCTCAATGGCACAAGGCAGGAGTATACCGCTAACTGACCGCGTCGGGCACAGACGGCTGCGCGGGACGCCGCGGCTGCTGACTGAAGGCGCGCACGGCCGCCGCCATATCGGCCGATTTCACCAAGCCTTCTCCGACGAGCACCGCATGAGCGCCGCAGCTTCCCATCCGCTCCACATCGGCCGGGCTGCGGATGGCGCTCTCGGCCACCAGCGTGACCGCCGCCGGGATGAACCGCGCCAGCCGCGCCGTCGTCTGGAGATCTTCTCGGAACGTCTTGAGATCGCGATTGTTCACGCCGATGATCGCCGCGCCGGCGCGCAGCGCCCGTTCCACCTCTGCTTCCTGGTGCACTTCGACCAGTGCTGCCAGACCCAACTCGTGAGCCAAATCATGCAAATCTCGCAACTGAACGTCATCCAGCGCCGCTGCGATCAGCAAGATCGCATCAGCGCCCGCCGCCCGCGCCTCATAGACCTGATAAACATCCAGGATGAAATCTTTGCGCAGCACCGGCACATCGACCGCCGACCGCACTGCCCGCAGATGATCCAAGTGTCCCTGGAAGAACGGCTCATCGGTCAGGACGGAGATGGCGGCCGCTCCGTGCGCAGCATACAGCCTGCCCAGCGCTGCCGGATCGAAGTCTGTGATCAGCACGCCCTTGCTAGGCGACGCGCGCTTCACCTCAGCGATCAGCGCCACGACGTCGGCGCGGCGCAGCGCGGCGCTGAAATCGCGCGGCGGGGGAGCCGCCAGCGCAGCGTCCCTGACCGCCTCCAGCGGCAGCACCCGCCGCCGCCCGCTCAAGTCTTCCAGAGTCCGCGCCAGGATGCGATCCAGGATGGTATCGGTCTTGATGAAACCCACGGCTGCCTGTATCTCCCGCTATTGAACGGTCTCAGCGCTGAGCTGCTGACTGAAACGCACCAGCGCCTCAAGCTTGGCCAGAGCGGCGCCGCGATCGATCGCCTCGCCGGCCAAAGCGATGCCGTCGCGCAGGTCGCTGACTGCGCCGGCCGCCAGCAGCGCCGCGCCAGCGTTCAGCAGCACCACGTCGCGCCGGGCGTCGCGCACTTCTCCGGCCAGCACGCCGCGCAAGATGCGGGCGTTCGTCGGCGCGTCATCCCCCAACAGCTCGGAGATGTGCGCGCCGCGGAAACCATAGTCGCGCGGGTCTAACTCGTAAGTGGTCACATG
>CALAJK010000075.1 GCA_937922795.1 uncultured Anaerolineae bacterium | reverse complement strand
GAGGCGACGTTGGCCTGGGTGGCGACGCGGCCGGCGACGAGGCAGCCATCCGAGCCGCAGCCGGGGTCCTGGCCGGAGACGATGGCGACGAGGACGCGGACGGTCTCCTTGGCGTGCTCGAAGGCGTCATAGGTGGTGGTGACGTCGATGTAACCCTGTTCCATGAGGGCGAGCGCCTCTGGGAAGAGGTCCTGCGTGGCCAGCCACATGTGGTTGGGGTCGCCAGTGGGCGCCCAGCGGCCAGCGTTTTCGAGGGCCGACTGGACGGAGGTGATGGCGAAGTCGCTGGCGAGGAACATGCAGTTGGCGTCCGGGTTAGCCTGGAGGGCGTTGGCGGTGCCGGAGAGGAAGAGGTCAGCCTTCCACTCGGTGGGCACCTGGACGATGGTCTCGAAGGCGTCGGAGCGGGCGTCGACCTCATTCCAGGCGCGGGAGCGGTTGACGGCGTTCTGGTCGGTGAGGGAGCCCTGGATCTCGATGCAGCGGCCGGTGACGCCGTTGGCTTCGAGGAGGCGAGCGAACTCCTCAGCGGTGCTCAAGCCCTGGGCGTAGCTGTCGCCGCCGACGTGGGCAGCGGGCTGGGTGGTGGTGGAAGCGCGGTCGAAGGTGATGAAGGGGATGCCGGCTTCCTGGGCGGCGCGGATGGAAGCGCCGATGGCGGCGTTGTCCTCGGCGCGGGCGATGATGACATCGACGCCCTGGTTGATGAGGTCTTCGATGTTGGCGGCCTGGCGGGCGGGGTCGCGTCCGGCGGCGTTGATGATCCACTCGAACTTGAGGCCGGCGGCAGCGCCCTGCTTAGCGCCTTCGGACTGCATGTAGCTTTCCCAGGCGTACACCAGCGTCACGTCGTAGTCGTTCCACGATAGCCCCACCTTGACCGGGCGTAAATCTTGAGCTGCCACTGTAGCGCTCAACGCGAGCAGCACCAGGATAATCGCTAGCACTAACGGGATGCGTTTCATAAGATCACTCTCTCCTAACTCATTCAGCCATGCTTGGTTGTAGGGGATGATAGAGGCTCTCTTGGTCAAGTGTTCGTTCGATAGACTTTCCTCCTCGCTACAGCGCTTATAGCGTATGATCAACGGTGATGGTCGCTTGCGTCACAGCGCACATCACGCCAGGTTGACTATCCGGTAGCAGTCGGTTTGGCGGCGGGCTGTTCCTCACTTTCGAACGATCGCGCGATGACCGGCAGGCGCGATCGCAGCGAGTCAGCATACATGGCGATGAAGATGATAGCGCCGTTGACAAAGCGGTAGGCATAAGGATCAGCGCCTAGGTGATTCAGTCCGTTGCGGATGATTTCCAAAATGAGCACGCCGCGCAGCGCGCCGGGTAGAATGCTGCCTTCGCCGCCGAACAGGCTGATGCCGCCGATGACGACTACCGATACGGCCGTGAATTCTAGACCGCTGCCGATGTTGCCAGATACCGCGCCGACCTGGATCACCGTCATGATGCCGCCGATAGTGGCCAGCAGGCTGGAGACGACGAACGTCAAGAAGGTGACCCGGTTCACCCGCACGCCGAGACGAGAAGCCGTGTCGGCGTCATTGCCTATGGCTACGATCTGCCGGCCAAAGGGTGTGCGCGTATGGATCAGGTGAATGATGAGCATGATCGCCAGCGCGACCAGAATGTCCACAAAAATCGGGCCGATCGCGGCGTTGCCCAAACGTCGGATTTCTTCCGGTATGGCGATATTGGTGGATTTCGTCAGTTCTAAGCCGATTCCCCGCAGCCCGATCATCGTGCCTAATGTCGTGATGAGCGGATTGACGCGCAGCACGACCACGATGAAGCCGTTCAGCGCGCCGAGCAGCGCGCCTAACGCCAGCAGGATGAATAGGGTGACGATTGGATCGAACCCGTGGCGTACCATCAGCAGTGTGCCGATTGAGGTTGTCAAGAACGCAACTGACCCGACCGAGATGTCGAGTTTGCCGCTGATGACCACCAGCGCCAGGCCGGATGCAATGACCATCAGCGGCGCTGCCGCGTGCAGCAGACCGATGATGTTGGCGGCCGTCAGAAATCGCGGCGCGGTCAGCGTGAAGAACAGCACGACGGCCACCAAAACGATGTTGAAGCCGTAGCGCAAGGCGAAGTTGCGCGCCTGTAGAAGGATAGGCATGGGGAGCGATTTCGTCTCGTTCATATGGATGCTGCATCTGCCATTTCTACGCCGGCCGCCGCTGCCATCAGTTCGTTGCGGGTGGCGCTGCCGGGCAGCTCTTTGACGATCTGGCCGCGGTTCATCACCAGATAGCGCTGGCACAGCGCGATCATCTCATCGATTTCCGATGAGATGACCAAGATGGCATTCCCCGCCTCAGCCAGTTCCAGGATGATGTTGCGGATCTCCGCTTTAGCGCCGACATCCAGGCCGCGCGTCGGTTCATCCATGATGAAAATAGGTGGGCTGACCTGCAGCCAGCGGCCAACTACCACCTTCTGCTGGTTGCCGCCGCTGAGCGTGCGCACCGGCTGTCTCAGATTAGAGATGATGATGTTCAGCCGCTTGACCAGCCGTGATGCTTGCCGCGTCTCCTCATCGTCGCGGATGAGCATCCAGCGCGACGCCAGGCCGCGCAGGTTGGCTAACGACATATTTTGCTTGACCGACATCGGCAGCAGCAGTCCTTCATCGCGCCGGTCTTCAGTCAACATACCAATCCAACGCTGAGCTTCGCTGGGGCGTACCACGCGCAGAGTCTTGCCATCATGTATTTCGATTTGACCGCTGTCAATCGGATCCAGGCCGATGATCGCCCTGGCGACTTCTGTGCGTCCTGATCCCAGCAGCCCCCACAGCCCCAAAACTTCGCCCCGATGGAGTATGAAACTGATATCCTTCAAAACGCCTTCGCGGTTCAGTCGAGTTACCCGCAGCACCGGTTCGCCCAGGTTGGCTTTCAGCGCTTTCTGGTGAACCTCTACGCCCAAGTCGCCGATCATCATGTGGACGATCTGCTCAGGTTTCAGTTCCTGCATCACCCCAGAGCCAACCATCTCGCCGCCGCGTAAGACGGTGGCGCGCTCGCAAATCTGGAACACCTCGTCCAGAAAGTGGGTGATGTAAATAATCGTCACCCCTTCGGCTTTCAGCCCGCGGATGACGTCAAAGAGGCGAGCTTTTTCACGGCTGGTGAGCGAAGATGTCGGCTCATCGAAAATGATGATGCTGGGGTGGCTGAGAAGCGCCCGCGCGATCTCGACCATCTGCCGGTCGCCCGTGCTCAGGTGCTGCACCTGCGTATCGGGCGAGAACTGACAGCCCAGGCGGCGCAAAATCGGCCGGGTGCGTTCGACCATCGTGTTGCGATCGACCCAACCGAGCCGGGTGGGGAAGCTGGCGATGTGCATGTTCTCGGCCACGGTCATCGTTGGGAGCATTGCCATCTCTTGGTGGACGAAGGCGATCCCGTTGGCGGTTGCGTCCAACGGGGAGTGGATAGCAACTGGCTTGCCGCCAATCCGGATTTCGCCGGCATCGGCGCGAATCACGCCGCCCAGGATATTCATCAAGGTACTCTTGCCTGCGCCATTAGCGCCGATCAAGGCGTGCGCTTCGCCGGCGTAGGCTGCCAGCGAGACATTCGACAGCGCCCGGACGCCCGGAAACTGTTTGGTGATCCCAATCATCTGTAGATAGGGTTCGGCCATGGCTGCATTCCTAGCGCCTGCGGAAAGAGTCGAAGGCGACGAAAGCGATGATAACGATGCCTTTCACGATCAGGCTGGTGAAGAATGAGACCTGCATCATGTTCATGCTGTTGCTGATGACGGTGATCAGGATCGCGCCGAAGACTGCGCCCAATGGGCCGCCAACCCCGCCGTAGATGCTGACCCCACCGACGACGCATGAACTCACGATGTCTAAAACGATGCTGTCGCTGCCCATATTGGCGGAGGCGGAGCCTAACCGGGCGGCCAAGACGATGGCGGTCAGGCCGGCCATAAACCCGGAAATCACATACGTGCCAAAGATGACCCGCGTGGTCGGCACACCGGATACACGGGCGGCTTTCGCATTCACGCCCACGGCGTAGAGCCAACGGCCGAAGATATGCTTGCGGATGATGACGACGGCGAGGATGGTGACCAGCGCTGTGATGAACACTGGTCGCGGGATGTTCAGGAAAGAACGATCAAGTACAAGGTCAAATAAGGCCTCGTTGGTGACCGGCACACTGATCGAGTTAGTGATCCAGATGGAAGTGCCAGTGGCTACGGTCATCATCGCCAAGGTTACGACGAACGGGATCATCTTGAGGTAAGCGACGGCGAAACCATTGACTGCCCCCAGCAGCCCGCCTACGGCCAACATAATGAGACAACTCACGGCGATGCTGCCGCCGTCGCGCAGATGCATGGCGCCCAGGATAGCGCTCAAGGCCATGATAGCAGGTATTGACAAGTCAATGCCCCCGCTGATCATGACGAACGTCATGCCAATCGCCATCAGTCCCAATGTGGAGGCCTGCACCAGGACGTTGATGATGTTGCGGCTGGTGAAAAAGTTGGGGACTGACGCAGCCAGAACGGCCAGTACGGCAATCAAAAGGATGATCGGTATAAGCCGAAGTATGCGGTCGTCCGCTAACCGACGCCGCAGTGATAACAGTTGGACTGCTTTGTATTCGTCAGATGCACTTTGGGTAACCATGTAAAAAAACCTTCAGATAACAGGTTTCGAATGACGAGCGGCGATGTATAGCGAAGCGAGCCGAAGCACCTCCTATTATCCTGTTGTCTTGTCATTACAATGTCAGTGATTGTAACGAGGGACTGATTGAATTGTCAAATTGTCTCATGCGGAGTCGCTAGGCGACTGTATGAGCAGGCTGCACGCCGCTCAAAGATGGCAGGTTGCTCGATCAGGTCGTTTCAACCGCCGGCGCTAAACCGGCCTCGGTGATGATGCGTGGGACGATTTCCTCCCAGTTCACGGCCATCAAATGGATGCCGTGCACGCCTTGTTTCTGCTTCACGGCCTCGATCAGCTCCAGCGCGATGATCACGCCTTCTTCGGCTGCGCCGTCGCCCGCCGCCTCAATGCGCTTCATGATCTGCGGCGGGATGGTGATGCCGGGCACATGTTCATGCATGTGTTGAGCCATCTTCAAACTCTTGATGGGGGCGATGCCGACCAGGATGTAGACTTTGTCGAGCACGCCGCGCTTGGCGAGTTCATTCAACCAAATTTCCAAGCCGTCAGGGTCGAAGACACAGTTGGTCTGGAAGAATTGGGCGCCGGCATTGATCTTCTTGTGCTCGCGGATCGCCTGGAATTTGGGCTCGGAGGCGAAAGGCGAGGCCGCCGCGCCGAGAAACAGTTTGGGCGGGTGCTTCATGCTGCGCTGGTCCAGGTATTTGCCTTCGTCGCGCATCCGCCGCAGAATCCACAGCATCTGCACCGCGTCCAGGTCAACCACATCTGAGCGCCCATAAGGGGCTGCTCCCATTCGGCTGTGGTCGCCAGACAGGCATAGGACATTGCGAATGCCCAGCGCGTTCGCGCCGACGACATCGGACTGTAAGCTCAGGCGGGTGCGGTCGCGAGCGGCAATTTGCAGCACCGGTTCGACGCCCTGTTGTACGGCCAGGACGCTGCACGCCAGGCTCGACATGCGCGGCACGGCCGAGGCGTTGTCGGTGAAATTGACGGCCGCTACATACGGCTTCAGCATCTGGATATGGCGGATGAGCTTGTCGGTCGCCGTGCTCAAAGGCGGGGCGATTTCTGCAGTGACCGTGAACGCGCCTGACCGCAGCCGACGTTCGAGCTCCGAGATCGGTTCGGTATAGGCGGGTGGGTGGTACTTTGCGTCGCCTTCCCACCAGTCTGGCTGGCGAATCGGCGTGAAGATCGAGTCCCAGGTGTGGGCGCGTATGGCGGGTTCGCGGGATGTCAGGCCGCGGACGACGGTTTTGAAGCCCAATTTTTTCACCTGCTGATAGACATCGCCCCAGGTCTCAGTGCCCACCTTGTCCCAATCGAGCGGCGGCAGCACTTCTAACAGTTTTTCCTCGCGCCCCATCTTAAATGAGCGGTCGTAGATCTGATACCAGATGCAGGGGCGCGTCTCATCTACGTAGCAGTGCGCTGCCATTGAGCCACCGCACGGGCCGTTGCGCAGCCCCTTGGGGCACTCCATCGGGCAGATGAAGGCCGTCTCCTGGAGCAGGCAGTTGCCGCACATGCGGCAGCCGAATAATGGCCCTTTCACGGCGCGCTCGATGAGCGCCAGCAGGCGGCGGCCGAGAGGTTCGCGCTTGAAGGGATAGAAGGGAGGCTGCCAGCGCCGTCCTGGGGTGAAGATGGGCATACCGGTAATCCTCACGTTACAGTCGAATACACTGCATTCTGCTCTAACTATATGTTAAGTTGTTTGCTCCTGCATGGATAAAAGTGTGCGATAGGTCTGGATATATGTCATCGCCCACTCGTCGCGCCCCAACATTAAGTCGGCGGCGCGCACGGCCAGCGCGTTCTTCACCGGATTGCAGATGGGCGCGTTCACGCCGGCTGCGATGAGCTGGGCGAGAAACACGGTGTTGAGCAGTTCCCGGTTGGGCATGCCGTGGGAAGCGTTGCTCGCGCCAACCGTCATGTTGCAGCCTAGTTTCTGGCGCAGCAGGCGCGCGGTCTCCAACGTGACCAGGCCGGCGCGATGATCGGAGCCGACGGTCAGCACCAGCGGATCGAAGATCAGGCTGTCTAGGCTGATGCCTAACTGTGCCGCGCGTTCCAAAATTTTCTCGGCAACCCGCAGGCGGCCTTCCGGCGAATCGGGAATACCGTTGTCATCCATACATAAGGCGATCACTGCCGCGCCGTGTTCGGCCACCACTGGCAGCACTGATGACAGCCGCGACTCCTCGCCGTTGACCGAGTTCACCAACGCCCGGCCTTTGGCGACCTTCAAGCTGGCAGCGAGCGCCGCCGGGTTAGGCGAATCGATACAAACGGGCACGTCCGCCGTCTCCTGCACCAACTTCACCGCTTCGGGCAGCCATTTGACCTCATCAACGCCGGCTGCGCCTACGTTCACGTCAAGCACAGCCGCGCCCGCTGTCACCTGCGCCTGGACATCGCGCGGGATGCGGCTGAGATCGCCGACCTGAAGTTCGGCGCTGAAAGTCTTGCGACCAGTAGGGTTGATGCGTTCGCCGATCATCACTGTGGGCAGATCGGGTCCAATGGTCACAGTGGTGCTGGGGCCTCGGAGTTCTGTGAGCATGGCAAGTCAGTCCTTTGGCTGTTTGGAAGCGGATTGCCGCAAAGCAGGTAGAAGTCGGCAGATTTCTCGTCTGCCAGATTAGGGTTGGTCGGAAAGCAGCCTGCGCCGGGGCAAACGCCTGTCCGAGGCGAAGCTGCCGGATGAAAATCTTAGCGAAGGTTGCCGATTCAGACAAACAGAATCGGGATCGTGTTACACTGGTGGCAGCGCTGGCCAGCAAGCAAGGAAAAGCTCATGAACCTTCAGACGCTGCTCGAAATGCCTGGGCCGATCATCGCTGATGGCGGCATGGGGACTTTGCTCATGAGCATGGGCTTAGCCCATGGCGAACCGCCTGAGTTATGGAATGTCAACTATCCTGACCGCATCCGCAGCGTCCATCGCGGCTATATCGAGGCGGGGGCGCAGATCATCCTCACAAATTCATTCGGCGGCAGCCGCGGGCGTCTGGAACGCGGCGGTCTGGGTGAGCGCTGCGCGAAGCTGAACGCAGCGGCGGCGCGCCTGGCGCGGCAAGAGGCAGATGCCGCTTCCCACGGCGTAGTAGTAGCCGGCTCGATAGGGCCGATCGGGGAGTTCTTCGCTCCGATGGGAATGCTGACATTTGATGACGCTGTGGATATGTTCAGGGTTCAGGCGGAAGCGCTGGTAGAGGGCGGCGTAGATGTATTGTGGATCGAGACGATGTCTGACCTGGAAGAAGTACGGGCGGCGGCAGCGGCCTGCCGCCAGGCAGCGCCAGGTATCCCATTGGTGGTGACGATGACGTTTGATACCCATGGGCGCACCATGATGGGCGTGACGCCCGAACAGGCCGCCGCCGCCATCAGCGAGTTAGGCGCAGCGGCGCTGGGCGCCAATTGCGGCAATGGGCCACAGGAAATCGAGCAGGTGATCCGCAAGCTGCACGCCGCTTTGCCAGGCGCGATACTGGTCGCTAAGTCGAATGCTGGGCTGCCGCGTATGGAAGGCGGCCGTGCGGTTTATGACGCCACCCCCGAAGTGATGGCAGATTATGCGCGTCGGGTGCATGCGGATGGGGCGCGCATTGTCGGCGCATGCTGTGGCAGCACGCCAGCGCACATCGCCGCCATTGCCGGAGCGCTGAAGGAGGTCGCATGAAACGCTTTCTAGCCATCACCTGCGAGGCGCTGGCGCGCAGCATCTATGCTGCCGCCGCCAGCAGTCCGAACACGGTCACCGTTTCGCTGTTCAAGCAGGGACTGCACAACCGACCAAAGGGTTTACGCCAGACTTTACAGTCTCAGATTGATGCGACGACTGAGGGTGCTTACGATGCTATCCTGTTAGTCTACGGGATGTGCGGCATGTCTACCGTGGGTCTGAGAGCGCGCCATACGCCGCTGGTGATCCCGCGCGCGCATGACTGCATCACCCTGTATCTGGGGTCGCGGGAGCGCTATCAGCAGGAATTTGATCGCCATCCGGGCACCTACTGGTACAGCCTGGACTATATGGAGCGTTCTGAGCCGGGCTCCGGTGTGGCGCTGGGTGTGGCCGGCATTGAAGCCACCGAAGCAGAGTACGAAAAGTACGTGGCCAAGTACGGCCAGGAGACGGCCGACATGCTGATCGAGGAGCTGCGTAAATGGTCGCAGCATTACACCCGGGCCGTGTTCATCGATACTGGCCTGGGCGATGGCAGCGAATTTGAGCGTATTGCCCGCGCTAAGGCTGAACAGGAAGGTTGGGTGTTCGAGCGCATGCGGGGTGACCGGCGGCTGCTGAACCTGCTCATCAGCGGCGATTGGCCGGATAGCGAATTCTTGATAGTGCCGCCTGGTCATGTGATCCAGGCTGCTTATGGCGATGAGTTGGTTCGCGCCGTGCCGGCCGATTGAGCGACTAAAGCTTACGGCTCAAAAACGGCGCGGCTGCACAGGCTGCGACCTGGGGCTGCAGAGGCCCGGCTCAGCAGCAGCGCTAGCCCTGGCCTGAACAGCCAGGCCAGCGCCGCCGAGAGCGTCGTGAGCGCTGCTACAGGATTTGCGACAGGAACAATTTAGTGCGCGGGTGCTGGGCGTTCTCGAAGAAATATTGAGGCGTCCCCTGTTCAACTAGGCGTCCCTGATCGAAGAAAATCACCCGGTCGGCCACTTCGCGGGCGAAGCCCATCTCATGCGTCACGACCAGCATGGTCATGCCGCTGCGCGCTAGTTCCTTCATCACGTCCAGCACTTCTTTGATCATCTCCGGATCGAGCGCCGACGTGGGTTCATCGAACAGCATGATTTTAGGCTCCATCGCCAAGGCGCGGGCGATGGCGACGCGCTGCTGCTGCCCGCCGGAGAGCTGCCCAGGGTACTTGTGCGCCTGTTCGGGGATGCCCACCCGCTGTAGGAGTTCCATCGCCTTGGCCTCGGCCTTCTCGCGCGGCCAGTGGCGCACCTTCATCGGCGCCAGCGTGATGTTCTCCATCACGGTCATATGCGGGAACAGGTTGAACTGCTGAAACACCATCCCGATCTCTCGGCGGATGGCTGCGATGTTGCGGATGTCATTTCCCAGTTCAATCCCATCTACGATGATCAGACCTTCCTGATGTTCTTCCAACCGGTTGATACACCGGATGAACGTGGATTTGCCTGATCCCGATGGGCCGATGATGACCACCACTTCCTGCGGCATCACTTCGAGCGAGATATCGCGCAGCGCCTGAAAATCGCCAAACCATTTGTTCACGTTGCGGCAGATGATGATCGGTTCACCATTACCATTCGTCGTTGGAAACGTTTCACTCATGAAGTTTCAACCCGCCTGTTCTTGCTAAACACTAGATGCGATCAACTTTGACTCTGCCAGCGCCGCTGGCTTCGATCCGACGGCTGACGGCCGACATCGCGTAGCTGAAAATGAAGTAGAGCGCGGTGATGAACATCAATACTTCCCGGCGCAGACCGATGAATTCGGTTTGGGTGACGATCGTATCCGCCATCCCGGTGAGATCGAGCAGGCCAATGATGGCGACCAGCGAAGTATCTTTGAACAGCGAGATGAACTGGCCAACCAGCGCGGGGATGACCGCGCGCAGCGCCTGGGGCAGAGTGATGTAGCGGATGATTTGAAAACTGTTCAGCCCTACCGCTTTCGCAGCTTCCTCCTGGCCGTGAGGAACTGACTGCAGACCGCCGCGCACATTTTCCGCTAGGTAAGCGGCGCTGAACAACGTGATGCCGACCATCGCCCGGAAAACGGTGTCCACGTTCGCCAACGCTGGGTTGACCAGCGGCACGAGCAGGCTGGCCATGAACAAGACTGTGATCAAGGGGACGCCGCGCACTACTTCAATGTAAACAGTGCAGACGTAGCGTATCGCCGGTAGGCTGCTACGCCGCCCTAGCGCCAGCAGCACGCCGATCGGAAACGACGCAATGATGCTCACGACGGTTAGCAAGATGGACAGCAGCAGGCCGCCCCAACGCCGCGTATCTGTGAGAGACAGCACGCCAAAGAACCCATAGACGAGGGCGAAAACGACGACGGGCGCGGCGATGATCATCCAAGTTGCCCAGCGCGCTGACGTGCGCCGACGCTCGCCTGGCATAAGACGGTCTACCAGCCGGCTGAGGCCATAGCCGGCAGCCCCTGTCAATACGAGCAGCAGCAGCGGTTGATTGATCAACTGCAGCGCCAGCCCCAAATGCAGCCGCAAGTAGTCCCAGACTGGGCGTTCTCCCCGATACTGCTGTTCGATGACGAAGGCTGCTGGCACAGGTTTGCCGTCGGCTGTTGGCCGCGGCTCTGTCGTCTGATAGCCGTCGGTCAGGCGGGTGAAGATGGAAGCGCGCCCGGCGGCCTGCGTCACTTCGCCGGTTTCGCTCAATTCCTCGCCCCGGATGAAGCTGCGTTCGAACAGCGGGTAGATGCCGCGAGTCTCTAACAGCACCACCTGGTTGTCGTCGCCGGCCACAGTTTTTTCCAGGATGTACCAACCGTCAGCCGGGATTTCAATCGTCAGCGCCGGGTCTCCTAGCTTCAGCGATGTCTCCGCCAGCGTCTGGGCGGTGCTGGCCTGAGTCAACCGCAGCTGCACCGGTGCTTGGTTGAAGGAGTAGGTTTCAGTCAGTGGCGGTGGGATTTCAAGACGACTGCGTTCGGTCTCTAGGCGTGCGCGCTGGTTGGTTGTCAGCAGACCGCTGGCTAGCTGGGCTTCTACTTCGCTCAGCCGCCGGGCTGTGTTCAACCGATTGGCTGAGGCGTTGAGCAGCGTGTTGGTCGCCCGATCCATGAAGCTGTACAGCCGGGCTAAGTGTTCATCGCTTTGTGCCGGTTCGCGGGCGATGTTGAGGCTGATCATCTCGCCGGCGCGGGCGATGAAAGCAAGCTGCGTTTGAGGCTGGACGTTGTCAGAACCAAAGGTGATGGCCGTATTGGCAGCCACCAGATAGCTGACGGGCAGCGGCGTGAGCGCGTTGATGGCGGGCGGCAGCGCGAATACTAGGATAAGGATAGCCGCCAGGAGCATGATCAGCCACCGCCTCAGCCGCACCCAGGTGGCGAGCGCGAACCCCACGACGAAAGCTACCAACAGCGCCGCAGCTTGGACACGCCATTCATCCTGTGGCAGGTAGCGGCCGATCATGAACAGCCGCAGATTGTA